>DATNNA010000183.1:0-9815 GCA_035602075.1 Binatus sp. (SeqCode)
ATCGTCCCAGTAGCCGTGGGTATAAAGGCTCGTCGGGTCGTAGATCGAGTGGACCGCAGAGCCTTCGTCGAGAAGCAACTGGGTCTCGGTGCCGTTGCGAACGACCTGGATGTAGTTGTAGGCCGACTCCGTTTCATAGACGCGGACCCCGTAGGCGGCTCCGCGGATCGCGCCGCCGGAGAGCAGCGCCAGCGCCACGATTACGACGGGAATTAGCAAGTACAGTCGACGCCGGCCTAGCTCATAGAGGCCGGCGGTCGAGATTGCACCCAGGAGAAACGCGAGGACAAATATCGTCGGTCGCGTTCCGTACGTCGGGATCAGCCAGAAGACCGGCAGAAACGTGCCCAGGATGCTGCCCAGCGTCGAGAGGGCATAGACGGCGCCCGCCGCGTTGCCGGCCGTTTCCAGCTGCCGAATCCGAAGCCGGATCACGAAGGGCGACACCATGCCGAGCAGGATCACGGGCGCGGCAAAAAGCACGATCACAGAGATCAATGACCCGAGCACCAGGCCGACGGAGACTTGCGCGAAGCCACTCTGGGCAATCGACAAGATCGGCCTGGACGCGATCGGGATGGCTGCCGTGAGCAGGGCCGCTGCGCCGGTTAACTGAAAGAGCAGCCGAGCGTCGGGCCGGCGGTCGGCCAACCGCCCGCCGATGTAATAGCCGACCGTCAGGTAGATCAGGATCAGCCCGATCAGGGTGCCCCAGATGAAGAGCGACTGCCCAAAGAACGGCGCCAGCAGGCGCGCGGCGGCAAACTCGATACCGAGGCTCGCCAGACCGCCGATGAAGGCCAGCGGCAGCAACAATCGCTGGCGCCAGACCGCCGCCGGCGACGGGAGGCGTGGCACAGCGGGCAACGTTGACTCGATCTCGGGGCGCACGGTCCGTCTCAGGATACGCGGGCGTTATTTCGCGACGGCCGGACTCAGGAGGGGGCTGGTGTAGTCGTGGCGCCAGATCAAGGTCGCCAGGTCGTGTCCGTCGGGTTCGAGGGCAACCGCCTGCTCATAGACGTAGAAATAAACATTCTCGAAGGTCCATGCCCCGAGCTGGCGCTCGCGAAAGCCTGCCTGCAACCGGGAATTTCTCTCTCCAGCGGAGAAGAGTCCGGTGGCCGACTCGTAGATCGCCCTGAGGATCCGAAGCTGAGCTTCGAGCTCCTCGATGATGACGACGGAGGCATTCTCGAACTTCAGTTTCGCGATCCGGCGGCGCAGATCGTTGATCTCGAGCAGGTATTCGTCCATCCGTCAAGTTTATTCAAGATTCGCTACGGGAACCAGCCCCGGGCCCTGGCCTCCCCCAGAGGGGGAGGGTGGCGAGCTTAGTGAATCAGCGAGTGGGCGGCGACCGTGGGGCCGATCAGGATGGCGATGATATTGATGACTTTGATCATGGGGTTGATCGCCGGTCCGGCGGTGTCCTTGTTGGGATCGCCCACCGTATCGCCGGTGACGGCGGCCGCATGCGTCTCCGTGCCCTTGCCGCCGTAGTGGCCGTCCTCGATGTACTTCTTGGCGTTGTCCCAGGCGCCACCCCCCGACGTCATCTGGATCGCCAGGAAGATCCCGGTCACGATCGATCCAATGAGCATGCCGCCAAGCGCCTTCGGCCCCAGGCTGAAGCCCACCAGCAGTGGCGCGGCCACCGGGATCAGGCCAGGGACGATCATCTCCCGCTGGGCCGCCCGCGTGACGAGATCGACCGCCCGGCCGTACTCGGGCTGGGCCGTGCCTTCCAGCAGGCCCTTGATCTCGCGGAACTGACGCCGCACCTCGACCACCACCTGCCCAGCCGCCCGACCGACCGCCAGCATGCTCAACGAACCAAATAAGAACGGCAGGATGCCGCCGAAGAAGAGCCCGACGATCACCAGTGGATCCGTGAGATCAAACGCCAGGTGCGCGCCACGCCCGACTTCTTCCGTATACGAGGAAAACAGCACGAGCGCGGCCAGCCCGGCGGAGCCGATGGCGTAGCCCTTGGTGACGGCTTTCGTCGTGTTGCCAACGGCGTCCAGGGGGTCGGTGATATTACGCACGGACTCCGGCAGGTTCGCCATCTCCGCGATGCCGCCCGCATTATCCGTGATAGGGCCGTAGGCATCGATGGCAACGATGATGCCGGTCATCGAGAGCATCGACATCGCGGCGATCGCGATGCCGTAGAGACCGAAGTCGCCGGCCGACGGCTGCTGGTTGATATAAAAGGACGCCAGGATGCCCCCGCCGATCACCAGCACCGGCAGTGCGGTGCTGATCATGCCGATCGCCTGGCCGGCGATGATATTCGTGGCGGCGCCGGTCGTTGAGGCGCGCGCGATCAGCCGCACCGGTGGATAGTCAGCACTCGTAAAGAACTCCGTGATGCCGACCAGGGCGATCGTCACCACGACGCCCACGACGGCAGCCCAGAAGAGATTGATGGTCAAGCCGATCAGGAGCGTGACGGCAAGAAAGCCGGCCAGGGCCAGCACGGCGCTGACACCGAGACCGCGATAGAGCGCGCCCATGATCCAGGTGCTCCGGCCTAAACGAACGAACAATGTGCCGATCACCGTGGCGATGATCGAAATGGCCCCGAGGATCAACGGGTAGAGCACGTACAGGACCTTTCCGGGGAACAGCAGGCTGCCCAGCAGCATGGCCGCAATCGCCGTCACGGCATAAGTCTCGAACAGGTCCGCCGCCATCCCGGCGCAGTCACCCACGTTATCACCGACGTTGTCGGCGATGACCGCTGGGTTGCGGGGATCGTCCTCAGGAATACCGGCTTCGACCTTGCCGACCAGGTCCGCGCCCACGTCGGCTGCCTTGGTAAAGATGCCGCCGCCGAGCCGGGCGAAAACGCTGATCAGGCTCGCCCCGAACGCCAGGCCAACCAGTGACTGGGGTTTCTGAAACACCCAGTAGGAGACGGCGACGCCCAGCAAGCCGAGCCCGACCACGAAGAGGCCGGTGACGGCCCCGCCTCGGAAGGCCAGCTGGAGCGCCCGGTCGAGCCCGCCCGTGGCCGCCTGGGCGGTTCGCACGTTCGCCCGGACGGAGACGTTCATTCCCACGTAACCGGCGAGGGCCGAGCATCCGGCGCCCACAACGTAGAGAACACCGGTCTGCCAGTTGACCGCAAACGTGATCACGAGCGCGAGCACGACCCCGATCACCGCGATGACGCTGTACTGCCGGTTGAGATAGGCCGCCGCGCCTTCCTGAATGGCGCGAGCGATCCGTTGCATGGCCTCGTTCCCGGGGTTCGCCGCAAGCACCCAACGGATCAGCAGCCCGCCGTAGGCGAGCGCGATGAGGGCCGCGAGGCTGACCAGCGCCAGGACAGCCGTCGCCGTGGAGTCATTGATGGTGATCGCCGCCGCGACGGACAGGTTCAGCGCCTCCCTACCTTAGTGTGGGCGTACCAAAAAACGCCCGCCGTATTGTAACTTCCGACTGACTATGACCTCGGATGACCGAAGAGTGCGAGAACCTGGTCGCGGATCCACTTCGGTGGCGGTACGCCACCCGGCCGCAGGTGGTCTTTCGCGACTGTGACGTCGGCTGCGGGCGCGGCCGACGAGACCTCGCGCTTGGGCGGCGCGACGAAACCGACGCCCAGGGTTTCGGCCAGGTCGCGGATGCGGGCGAAGAAACCGGACGTATGCGGCGAGCGATCGAGCTGCAGACCGGTGAAATCGTAGTGATGCACCCACTCGTGCAGCAACGTCTCGAGAAAGACCTTGGGTGCGAGCACCTGCTGGCGAATCGCCGTCAGGTTATAGATCCGGATGGACCCTCGCCGTGGCGTCGACTCCCAGGCGATCCGGTAGTAGCCATAGGTTTTCACTTCCAATTTGCCCTCGCGGGTGCGGTGGCGCTGCGGGCGGTCGGCCACGGTTAGCTTGCAGGGCGGGAGTCCCGCGGCCTCATCGAGCACGTCGAGCAGGGCCTGGCCTCGCGCTTGCCGGCCTGCCGCCGTGCTCTCGTCGAGGACCGAGAGCGCGATGCCTTTTCCGAGCGGAAACTCGCGCCACGTGACCGATTCAACGCCCTTGCTGCGTTCGTAGGCGGATCTGGGCATTCCCTGTCATTATGGGCGCGTGCCGCAGTCCAGCATCATCGTCGTGGGCAACGAGATCCTCCGTGGTTTTACGGTCGACACCAACTCGAACTGGCTCGCCGGCCGATTGTTCCAGTGCGGATACACGGTGCGGATCATCACGACGGTCGGCGACGTCGACGAGGATATCGTCGCGGCGATCCACGAGCACGTCGCGCGTGCCGAGCTCTCACGGATCTTCGTGTGCGGCGGGCTCGGGCCGACACCGGATGACCGTACGTACGTCGCGCTGGCCCGCGCGCTCGATCAGCGACTCGTCTACCGCCGCGAGGTCGGCGCGCAAATGCAGAACCTGATGTTTATCCGCAACATGGCGGCGAGCCGGGGGACGGCTGGGCTCAATGCCGGCAACCGGCGAATGGCGATGCTCCCCGAACATGCGGCCCTGGTGCGCAACGGCGCGGGCATGGCCCCGGGGCTGGCCTTCGACCTGGGCCCGGAACGATATTTATTTGCCTTGCCGGGCGTGCCGCACGAGCTTCGCTCGGTCTACGAAGACATCGAAGCGAGATATTTATTCGGCGGCCACGGTGACGCCGTCCGCGAGCTGCACTACCGCCTGGCGCCGGAGAGCATGTTCCACGACGTCATGCGCGACCTCGAACGAGAATACCCCGATGTCTCGCTGGGGTCCTATCCGCAGACAGAAACCCGTGAGCTCATCCTGCGCGCATCCGGCCAGAATCCTCAGCGGGTGGAGGCGGTGATCCAGGCCATCCGCGACCGCGTCCAACAGTACTCACCCGTCGGCTGAAAACAGAAACGGCGGCCGTTGGGCCGCCGTTCCTGGAAAGGAAACAGGCTCAGTCGCCGCTCTCTCCCTCGCTTTCGATCTCTTGTTCATCGTCGGTGTCGGGACCGGTCTGCTCGTTGGCTTGTGCCTGCGCGGTCTGGGCTTGGGCCCGCGCCTGCGCCGCAGCGGCGGCGGCCTGCGCCTTTGCCGCGTCGAGCGCGGCCTCCTGAGCCTGCTCCGCGGCGTCCTGCGCCTTGACCTCGAGCATGGCACCGGTCGTCAACGTCGTGATTGCCCCAGCCTTGGCGCCTCCGGCGCTATTGGCGTGCCGATTCCCTGCCGCGGCCGTCATCGCGCCCAGGGCGAGCAATATGACGGCGCTCGCGACAATGAGTACGTATCGAACCATGCGCAATCCTCCCTGCGTTCGAAGTTCCTTCCCGTTAGAACGCCGGGACGGCCCTCTGCTTACTGGCCTACTTGCCTTTGAACTCGGGCTGCTGCTTGCTGACGAAGGACATGATGCCGACCATCGCGTCCTCGGTCATGGCCGCCTTGCCGAAGTTTTCGGCCTCGACCTCATAGCCCTTGCCCGGAGATCGCTCCAGGCCCGCCAGCAGGGCTTCTTTGGCCAGGCGCAGGGCGATCGGCGCGGCCCGCGCGAGCCGGCGAGCGCGCTCGAGCGCGGCTTCGTGAAATCCATCGGCGGGGAGCGCCGCGTTGATCAGCCCGATAGCCGCGGCCTCCGGCGCTTTGAGTCGCGTCGACTCGAAGATCATTTCCGTGGCGCGGGTCCGTCCGACCAAGCGTGGCAGGCGCTGCGTCCCACCGGCGCCCGGGATCAACCCCAGGTTGGTTTCTGTTTGACCGATCGTGGAGCGACCATCGTCGATCATCAGCCGGTAATCGCAGGCGAGCGCTAGCTCACAGCCGCCGCCCAGGGCATGCCCGTTGATGGCGGCGATCAGCGGCTTCGGAAAGTGTTCGATTTCGCTGAAGGCGGCCTGGCTGCGGCGGGACATCTGCGCGACTCGCTCCAGCGTCGCGGGATTTTCCCGATCGAAGCCGCCCTCGCCGCCCATGGACTTGATATCGGCACCGGCCATGAAATAGCGGTCGATGGCACTCGTGAGCAGCACGACCCGAGTGCTGTCGTCTTCTTTCACTCGGTTGAGCGCCTCGATCAGTTGCTCCTGGAGCTCGACCACCAGGGCGTTGACCGGCGGCCGGTTCATGCGAATCGTCGTGACGAAGTCGGTCGTGGAGACGTCCAGCAGGCCGGCCATCAAAACGTGAACAGGTCCAGCCCGCCGGTCACGGGAAGGGCGACGCCGGTGATGTAGCCGGCCGCCGGCGAGCACAGGAACGTGACCGCGTTCGCGATGTCCTCCGGCTCGCCAGGGCGGCGCAGGGCAACGCGCTTGATCATGCGTTCGTTCATGTCGGGACGGCCCATCTTGAAGGCCTCGGTGCCGATGATGCCCGGCACGATGGCATTGACCGTGATGTTGTAGCGCGCCCCCTCCAGCGCGAGCGTTTTCGCCAGACCAACAAGCCCGGCCTTGGTCGTCGAGTAGCTCGCCTGGCCGAAGCCTCCCAGCGCGCCGGCGATGGAGGACATCATGATGATCCGGCCCCAATTTCGTTCTTTCATGTGCGGCCAGACGGCCTTCGAGCAATTGAACGCACCTGTCAGATTGACTTTGAGATCGCGGTCCCAGAGGGCATCGACCTGGTTCTCGACCGTCCCCATGTGGTCGAGCGTCCCGGCATTGTTGACGAGGATGTCCAGGCTGCCGAACTCCTTGACGACCTGGTCGACGACTTGCTTCACCTGCTCGCGATTGGTGACGTCCATCTTCAACGCCACCGATCGCCGGCCCATGTCGCGAATCTCACTCGATGTCTTCTCGGAATAGACGGCTTTCTGGGACGCCATCACCTGCGAGAGCGCACTCTGCGAAGCCTCCGCCGTCTTCTCGAGTTCCGGGTCGCTTTCGATCAAGATGTCGGTGACGACGACGTCGGCGCCGGCCCGCGCCAGCGCCAGGCAGTCGGCCCGGCCCAGGCCGCGCGACCCGCCCGTCACCAGGGCGACCTTCCCCTTGAGATCGATCATGACTAGCTCGCCTTCCGGATCTGCGGCTTCGGTTGCTCGCGGGTCAGCGGACGCCGCTGCCCCGAAATCGCTCGTGAGATCACCAGCCGCTGGATCTCGGACGTCCCTTCCCAGATCTGGTAGATCTTGGCGTCGCGCATCCATTTCTCCACGGGATACTCGCGGATGTAGCCGTAGCCACCCAGCACCTGCACGGCGTCGAGCGTGACCTGCATCGCCATGTCGGCCGCGAAGGCCTTCGCCATGCTGCCCTCGGCACGCGTGAACAGCATGTTGTTCTGCGCCATCCATCCCGCCCGCCAGGTCAGCAGGCGCGCGGCGTCGATGTTGATCGCCATCTCGGCAATTTTGAAGCCGATGCCCTCGTGCTTGATGATCGGCTTACCGAAGGCGACGCGCTGCTGGGCGTAGTCGAGCGCGAATTCGTAGGCAGCACGAGCGATGCCGATCGAACCGGCCGCCACCGACGGCCGCGAGTTCTCGAGCATCAGCAAGGCGCCGAGCGCCCCCGGCCCCGCGTCCGGATCGCCCGGCTCGCCGCCAAGGCGATTCTGCGTCGGCACGAAGCAGTCCTGCAGGATGACCTGGGCCGTGTGCGAGGCACGGACGCCAAGCTTCTTTTCTTTCCTGCCCATGGTGAGTCCCTTGTTGCCCTTTTCGACAACGAAGGCCGCGATGCCGGCCGCCCCGGCGCTCGGGTCGGTGTTGGCGAAGATCACGTGCAGATCAGCGATGCCGCCGTTGGTGATGAACTGCTTGGCGCCGTTGATCAGGTAACCGCCGTCGATTTTTTTCGCCGTGGTCGCGATCGCCATCGCGTCGGAGCCGGCACTCGGTTCGGTCAGGCCCATGGCGCCAACGACGGGACTCTTGGCATTGCAGAACTCGCCGATCCATTTCTTTTTCTGCGCCTCGTTGCCCATCGCCAGGATGGCGGTCGCGGCCAACCCGGTGCCGGTGATGGCCACCGCGATGCCGGCGCAGCCCCAATGGAGCTCTTCGGCGATCAGCATGTTGGAGATCATGTCGAGGCCGCCACCGCCGTACGCCTCCGGCATGATCGCCACCGGCGTCAGCCCCACTTCGTGGGCCTTCTTCAATACCGGCCAGGGAAACTCTTCGGCCTCGTCATAGTGCGCCGCCACCGGGCGGATCTCCTTCTCGGCGAATTCGTGGGCGAGCGCTTTGATGTCTTCCTGCTCGGAGGTTAGCGTGAAGTCAAGCGGCATGGGTAGTGCTCCTTTGTGGCGGGAACTCGGCTTCCGCCACACCTTTGTTAAAGACTTTTTCTCCGCGTTGATTGGTCACGACCAGGTTGATCACCACGCGCCGTGTCGCATCGTCCTTCGACGCGACCGTTCCAGAGCAGGTCACGTCGTCGCCGGGCACGACCATCCCGGCGAAGCGACCTTGCAAGCGCTTCAGCAACGAACGATCACCGAGCCAGTCGGTGACCATCTGGTTGGCAAACGCCATCGTGAGCATCCCGTGGGCGATCACGCCCGGCAATCCGGCGGAGCGTGCGAAGCCGTCGTCCAGGTGAATCGGGTTGCGGTCGCCGGAGGCCTCCGCGTACTGACGGATCTGCTCGACCGTGACGTGCTTGGTCAACGGTGGCAGCGCCTGCCCCTCGCGTACGTCGTCGAAATCCAGCGCGGTCATGGTCTTCATGGCTTGCGGATGATGAAGAGCGCGGTGCCGTCGGACACCGGGCGGTCCTGCTCATCCGTGGCCTTGAGCTCGAAGGTGACGAGGTCCATGTCACCGCGCGTGGTGATCGCGGTCAGCCGTCCCGTCGTGCGGATGCGGTCGCCCGCACGGACCGGTCGCTGAAAGGTGAACCGTTGCTCACCGTGCACCAGGTGCGCGACGTCCAGCGCCACCTCCTGGTCGGTCCAGAGCTGCCAGTAGGCGTCGAAGCCGTAGACCATCGCGTAGGTCGGTGGCGCGACCAGCGCGCCATCTTCCTGCACATCGCCTACGGCCGCCATGTAGTCGCGGATCGATTGCTCGGTGACCTCGAAGGGCGCCGTCTGGTAGCTCCGTCCGACCCAGCGCGCGTCGGTCACTACTGCAACAGCCCCTGCAGTTTCATCGCCAGCCCCATGTCGCCCTTGACCTTGAGCTTCTGCTGCATGAAGGCCGTCACCGGGTTCAGCTTGCCGGTCGCGATGCTCATCCAGTCGTCCGTTGTCGCGATCAATGTCGTGTTGGGGCTCTGCGCCGGCCCCTGGATGAGCTCGGGGGCGCCGTTGGCGATCTTGAGCGTCCACGATTCGCCGCTCAGGTCGAACTGGTAGGTCGCGTTCAGACCCGCGGATTTCTCCGGATGCGACTTGATGCGGTTCTGGATCTCCGTAAAAACTTCCTTGGCTTCAGGCATGTGTGCCTCCTTCTTGTTCTAGCGAGCTGGGGATCGATGCGGCGCCATTGAGAAACAGGCTGGCGCACGCCTGGGCGAGCGCGGCGGCGCTCATGGACGGTTCGTGTGTTCGCTGAAAGTGCTGCCAGTACGCGAGCTGGGCCGCCATGCCAAGCAGCGCGAAGGCGGCCACCACGCTGGCCTGGACGCCGAGCTCTCGCAGCGTTGGCTCAAACGCCGTGGCGAGGGTCTGATAGAGCTCGGTTTGGCGGGCTTCGAAGCCGGCGTCGATGCCAAGCCCCTCGATCGTCAACCGGCGGATCAGCTCCGCGCACTCGTTGTAGAACTCGAAGTAGGCCTTGAGCCCGGCCTCGAGCCGCTGGCGGGCATCGGCCTCATCGCGGGTGGCCCAGTAGATCCGGCGGCGCAGCAGTGTTGCCGTCTCGTCCTGGAGGGCCGCGAACACACCCTTCTTGTCGGC
>DATNNA010000184.1:0-4320 GCA_035602075.1 Binatus sp. (SeqCode)
CGTGCAGCTTGCCGGCAGCGCGCCGCTGGCGACGCTTGGCAGCTCCCTGCGCGAGGCCCGTCTGGTCGCGGTTGGTGACTGGGTGGCCGTTCGGCGCACATCGGAAGCGACCGAGATTCGCGCCGTGCTTCCGCGACAGTCAGCCATCACCAGGGAAGCTCCGGGGTCAGAGACAGCCGCGCAGGTCATCGCCGCCAACGTCGACCTCGTCTTCATCGCCACCTCGGCCGACAGCGACTTCAATCTGCGCCGCATCGAGCGACTGTTGACCGTCGCCTACCAGAGCGGCGCGGCGCCGGTGATCGTGCTGACCAAGGTCGATCTCAACAACCCGGACCCGTTTGAGGCGGAGCTCGAAACGATCGCGGCCGGAGTGCCGGTGGTCGCCGTCAGCGGCCGGACCGGCGAAGGCATCGAGGCCGTGCGACAGCATCTTTCCCGGGGGAAGACGGCGGTGCTCGTGGGATCGTCAGGAGTCGGCAAGTCCACCCTGATCAATCGCCTCCTCGGGGAGGAGGTGCTGCGCACCGCGGATGTGCACAAAAGCGGCCAGGGACGCCACACCACCAGTCATCGCCAGCTGTTGAAGGTGCCCGGCGGTGGTCTCGTCATCGACACGCCCGGCTTGCGAGAGATCCAGCTGTGGGCAGGGGCCGAGGCCCTCGCTGAGGTTTTCCTCGACATCGAAGAGCTGGCACTCGGCTGCCGCTTCACGGATTGCCGGCACGAGACCGAACCCGACTGTGCGGTGGTCGCGGCGCTCGAGGGGGGGACGCTCGACGCGAGCCGCTTGACCAGTTACCGGAAGCTGCAGCGTGAGCTGCGCGCGATCGAGGTCAAGGCCGACGTGCGCTTACAGATCGAGGAGCGCCGGAAGTGGAAGGTGATTCACAAGAGCGTGAAGCAACACATGCAGGTCAAGCGTCCGTACGAGTAGCTCGCTTCGGTTTGGGGCGCTCCAGCTGTCCGGAACGGTCAGGACCCTGATAGCCGGCCCACGGGTCATAGTCGACTTCGAGCGCTTCCTGCGGCGGCCGCTCCGACTCGGGGACGTTGCGCAGGTTGAGCCGGATTCGCGTCCAGGTCGTGTTCCGCCCTCGCATCGAATCGACCAGGATATCCGACGGCGCGAGGTGTGACCAGACCTCAGCATGGCGCGACCGCCAGCGCTGCAGTCCGGCGCGCGCCTCGGCCTCCGAGGCCGCGCGGGCGATCTCGATCAACGGCATCGTGCTGCGGCGGCGGCCGGTTGGACCCACGGTCTTGCCGGGGGCCGGTGGTGGGACTTCACCCTTGGGTGTGGTCGGCCGATCCTCTTTGCGACGTCGAGACAGCTGCACGCGGGCCGGCTCGCCCGTCTGCTTGGCGAAATGCGGTGGCCAGGGTGCGTCTCCGAAGCCGGCCGCCTCGTGCTGCGCGGCAAGCTCGAGCAGCGCCTCGAGCGACCCGACCGCCTCGTCAATCCCTTTCGAGGGATCGCCAATCTCAGCAAACCGCCGGGGGACCGTGGCCAGCGTAAACGCCTCCGCCGCGCAGGTCGGCACCTCCTCCCACCTCAACGGTGTGGACACGCGGGCGTCTGCCAGCGGACGGACGGAGTAGGCGGAAGCCACCGTTCGGTCCTTGGCGTTCTGGTTGTAATCGAGGAAGACGCCGTGCCGTTCCTCTTTCCACCAGCGGCTGGTTGCAATCTCGGGGGCGCGGCGCTCGACCTCGCGCGCCAGCGCCACGGCCGCGCGGCGGACCTCGGGAAAGGTCCAGCGCGGCTCGATCCGACTGTAGATGTGGATGCCTCGGGACCCCGACGTCTTGGGCCAGCCGACGAGCCCGAAGTCCTTGAGAACATCGCGCGTCACTAAGGCCACGTCGCGAATCTGGGCCCACGGCACGCCCGGGACCGGGTCCAGGTCGACCCTCAGCTCGTCCGGATGATCGAGGTCGCCGGCACGGACGGGGTGCGGATTGAGGTCGATGCAGCCGAGGTTGATGGTCCAGGCGAGCTGCGCCGCGTCGCGCACGACGATCTCTTCCGCGGTCCGGCCGGACGGAAAGGAAAGCTCGACGGTCTCGATCCACTCGGGACGCGATGTGGGGGCGCGTTTCTGAAAGAAGGCCTCACCCTCGGCCCCGTTGACGAACCGCTTGAGGGCCATGGGGCGGCCACCAATACCGCGGAGCGCCCCTTCCGCGACCGCCATGTAATAGCGAACCAGGTCGAGCTTCGTGTGACCCGTCTTCGGGAAGAAGACCTTGTCCGGATTGCTGATCGTGACCTCACGCCCGGCGACTTCGAGGACCTCTTCCTTCGGCGCTGACATACGGTCAGCCTACACAGGCCGCCGCCTCTTAAGGACCCCGCCGGCGTCGCCACGCCGCCAGAGCCAGATGACGGGAATCAGCCCGATCAGCGAGACGACGACATACCCCCAAATGCTGTTGATGGAGTCGAAGGCGCCGTGGAGCGCGGATACGAACAGGTAGGTTCCAAGGATTACCCAGGTGAGGCGCAGCCCACCGCGACGGGCGGCGGCGAAGATCGCGCCGCCAAGGATCGCCGACCACATTCCATGGCCGAATGGTGCCAGCACGCCCCGGACCAGCTCGGTGAAGATCACTGAGTTCAGGGACAGGATCAGCTGATTCCCCTGGACGACGAAGAGCGAGGCGAGTGCGTAGCCACTGCTTTCCAGCGCCGCGAAACCAAAGCCAACGGTTGCCCCGAGGACCATGCCGTCGCGGATATGAAACCGGCTGATGCCGAGGGCCACGACCACGATGAACACGGCCTTTACGAACTCCTCGATCAACCCGACCTCGATGGCTCCGATGAGGCCAACGCGGACCAGCCAGTATTCGAGCAGGGACGCGCCAAGCACACCCATGACGCCCCCGATGAGGAAGGCGGTCACGATCCGTCGAGGCGAAAGAGCCGGACTCGGATCGTGATCCAGGTACCAGACGACCGCGGTGATGGGCACCAGGAAGCTGCCGAGGAGGACGATCGTAGGAAGCAAGATCACGTTGTGGGTAACACGCCCGACGGCGATGGTCGCGACCCAGAGGAGCAGGCCGACCAGGAAAACCGCCCACCAGGGCGGCGCCCAGCGCTCGGCCGTTTCTTCTGCTTGTATCCTCATCTCTTCCTTCACGCACCCGGCGCGGGTGACGCCTCCAGCCAGCGCGTCTCGCCGACGTTAACCACCAGATGAGCCATTGGGCCGCTGCGGCCCGCCCCGTGCCAGTGCTCCTCCCGTGGCCCGGTTGCGACCGCGTCGCCAACCCGGATCTGCTGGGCGGCGGTACCTCGGGCCTGCACCCAGCCTTCCCCCTCGATGACGTAGATGAGCTGGCCACCCTCGTGCGAGTGCCAGTGGTTGCGGACGCCGGGCTCGAATCGCACAACGGTGGCCGAGGTTGGGAGCGCGGGGCGCGGAGGCGGCAGCAGGTCGCGCGCACCCGCCGCACCCGTGAAGTGGGCAGGATCCAGGGGCTTGAGGTCACGGAGCGCCAAGTCTTTAGGTGTGATCTCCATGAAGCAACGCTACGGGATCAGTCCACCGCGATGCGTCGTCGGGCTTCGCTAGCCGCCAGCCATCGCCCCGATGATCAGAAACGGCTCATTGCCGGTGACCACGGCCTCGGGAAGTGGCCGGTCGGGCGGGTCCAGCGACAGGTCCTGCTCGCAGGCGAAGAAGCGCACCAGCGCCCGCCGCTCGTGCGTGGTCTGATCGCGGATCGTCCCGCGAAGCACGGGGTAGCGGGTCTCGAGGGCATCAAGGACGGATTGCGGGGTCGGTTTTCCTTTGACCTCGAGCTCCACCTCACCCTTAACCTGGGCGAGATTCCGTAGATGCGGCGGGAGGACGACCCGGATCATGCCAGGGTCTGGACCTCGACCGAAAGCACCGCGGGAAGGTCCCGCACGATGGGGTTCCAGCTGTCTCCGGCGTCCGCCGATGCATACACCTGCCCGCCCGTCGTCCCGAAGTAGATCCCGGCCGAATCCAGCGAGTCGACCGCCATCGCATCGCGCAAGATGTTGACGTAGCAGTTGCTCTGCGGCAGACCGTTCGTGAGCGCCTCCCACTCATTGCCACCGGTCCGGCTGCGGTAGACGCGCAACTTCCCGTCCGGCGGAACGTGCTCCGAGTCGCTCTTGATCGGGACGACGTAGATCGTCTCCGGTTCGTGCGGATGCACGTCGATGGGAAAGCCGAAGTCGGACGGCAGGTTCCCGCTGACCTCGCGCCATGATTCACCCGCATCGTCGGTGCGCATGACGTCCCAGTGCTTCTGCATGAAGAGCACGTCGGGGCGCGA
>DATNNA010000185.1:0-5681 GCA_035602075.1 Binatus sp. (SeqCode)
GGTCGACTTTATCCGGGATTACTGTGGCATGGCCCTCCTGAACACGCATCCGGATTATCTGGTCAGTTCCAGAACCCGGCGTGTGTATGTGGACTTCCTTGGCGCGATGCGTGCCCGGGCGGATTACTGGCACGCTCTGCCCGGCGATGTGGCTGGGTGGTGGCGGGCCCGCGCGAAGGTCGCCACGCCGGCAGCCTTGCAGGGGGCGGTCCAGGGCACGGTCGAACTTTCGCAGGGCCGGGTTCTCATCGCCCCAGCGGCAGAGACCGCTGCGACAGCGCTGACCGGTTAGTCGGTTTCGGGCCCGCCTCCGGACTCGGAGGGGTCGATAGCGAGCAGATGGTCGCGGAAGCCGATGCCGAAATTTGTCGGGGTGCCATCGTAGGCCGTGATCAGGGCGGGCTGGGCCTCGCAGCTTGCGGTATTCCACGACCAGGCCACGTAGGAGACGCGGTGCGCGTCGGCCCAGGCCATGTAGCTGTCGATAAACCCATGGGCGCAATCATTTTCACCGAGCTCCCCGGTGACCACCGGCACCCGGTGCGCAACCGGTATCAAGGTGCTCCAGCAGGCGAGGCTGCGGCACGGGTTCCAGTTGTAGAGGTGGTACGACGCCACCAGCGCGTGGCTCGGATCGGTGGGCGCGTATTGCAGCCACTGGCTCAGATCGTTGGTCCAGTCGAGCCCGGCGATCATCAGGGGCTGGGTGGCCCCCGTACTGCGCACCGCGTTCACCAGGCTCTGCATGCCGGCGGCTTGCCAGCCGAGGGAGTCGCAGCCGTCCCGCAAGCAGCTCCAGCTGACTCCATAGGGCTCGTTGAAGAGGTCGAAGATGACGGCCGGATCGTTCTTGAAGGTGGTCGCCACTGACTGCCAGAAGGCCGGACTGTGATCGGCATCGGCCATGGGCTGCTGGCCAGTCGCCAGCTGCGTGCCCGGCGCACTCCAGTGCAGATTGATGATGGCGTAGAGGTTGTGCCGGTGGAGCAGGTTGACGTAGCTGACCATGGCGTCCTGGTAGTTCGCGCCGGCGTAGGCGGGAGCGACCCCGTTGATCCCCAGCCAGCAGTCCTCATTCAGGGGCACGCGCACGGCGTTGATGTGCCAGCTGGCCATGGCCGCCACCGAGTCATCGTCATTCGTCGGACCGTCGAAGACCCCCCAGCCGGCAATGCACGCGTACTCGGCCCCCGAGCGGTTGACGCCCAGCAGCCGAATCGGCTCGCCGTCCCCGTTGACCAGATGATGGCCCGAGACCCGCACAGACAAGCCACTCTCCGGCTGCGGATGCGTCTCATCGGCGCCCACGCTCAGAGGCGCGGCAACGAGCACCAGCCCGAAGAGAATAACGGTGGCCGTCGACAACCTGATGGTGCGAACCGCCTGCCTCCTGGCTTCAATGATTCGGCGGCACGCTGGTTGCGGTCAATGGGCTGTTTGTCCCAGCCTCCCGGTCATGGTGTTCTTGGCCGGCCCACCAGGTGGTTCTTGTAACCCTGGCCGTAGGTTTGTGACGGTATGCCCGTGAAGCCGGAGTCCGAGCTCGCCAGTAGCGCCGGGTCGGTGGCGCAGCCGTAGGGTCCCCAGGTCCACCCGGTGTAACCCTGAGCGTCGTGAAGGTCCAGCCAGTTCATCACCTGATCGATATAGCCGTGTGCGCAGTCGAACTCGCCGATCTCGGTGGCCACGATGGGTGCTGTGCTCAGCACCGAGGCCAACGTGCTGTTCCAGCATGCGAGGTTCTGGCACGACAGGCCGTCGCCGTATGAGTGCCAGCCGGCGATGAGCTGGTTCTGCGGATCGCTGGGTTTGTTGGCAACCCATCCGGAGACGTCCGAGCCCCAGTTGTTACCGGTGACGATGATCGGGTTGGTGGCTCCCGTGTTCCTGATGGCCGTGACCATCTCCTGCATGCCGGCCACGACGAACGTACCCTCACCGGGGTGCGATCCCGTCACCACGCACCCACCGCTGAGCCAGCAGCTCCAGCTGATGTCATGGGGCTCGTTGTAGGGCTCCAACAGCACCGCGCTGTTGTTCTTGAAGGTATTGGCGACCGATGTCCAGAACGCCGGTGAGTGATCTCTGTCGGCCATCGGCTCCTGTTCGATGGCAAGGTGCGTACCCGGAGCGCTGAAATGCAGATTAGGGATCGCGACGATGCCGTTGCTGGTCAGCAGGTTGACGTAGTTCGTCACGGCGTTGCGGTAGTTCTGCCCTGAATATGCGGGATTGACACCGTTGATCCCCAGCCAGCAGTCCTCGTTGAGGGGGATTCGTACGACATCGATGTTCCAGGACCTCATGCCGTTGATCTCGGCCATGTTGGGTGGCACCGGCCCGTCATTCATGTAGCCGCTCAAGCAGCCATATTCGAAGCTCGAGAAGTTGACACCGATCAACTGAATCTGCTGACCGGAACCGTTGAGCACCTTGTCTCCCACGACATGCAATCCGGTAATTCCGCCCGGAGCTGGAGGGGGGGTTGGGGTGGGTACTGGCGTTGGCGTGGGTGTCGGCACTGGGGTGGGTGTCGGCGTCGGGGTGGGTACCGGCGTCGGGGTGGGTGTTGGCCGTGGAGTCGGCGTGGGTGTTGGCCCTACCGTCGGGGTGGGCGTTGGCCCTGCCGTCGGCGTGGGTGTTGGCCCTGCCGTCGGCGTGGGCGTTGGCCCTGCCGTCGGCGTGGGCGTTGGTGTTGGCGTGGGGACAGGGGTCGGGGTTGGAGTCGGGAAGATTGGGGGCAGCGTAGGAAGCGGCAGAGAAGGAGCCACGGTGGGGGTCGGGGTCGGGGTCGTCCTCGGCCTTGGCGTTGGCGTGGGGGTCGGGCGCCGTGCCGATGGCGAGGCCATGGCGACGCCGCCGTGCGTGCTACTCGGCGAGGCTGCGTCACTTGATGACGCGCTCGATGTCGGGAGCTTCTGCTGTGGTCCGAGGTAGAGGAACAGCAGGAAACCGAGAATGAGCGTGACGATGATGGCAAGACGACTCAAGGTGGCTCTCCTCCACCGTCCACTTCATCCCAAAGCACCGTGTAAGGCAATTCGTAAGGTGCTACCAGTCGGGAACGGGCTGGTCGCAGATCGGAAGTGCGCTCTTTTTCGTATTCGAAGTCTTACGGTGCGGGAAGTGATCGTGATTGCGAACGACTCACACCTTAGGTTCCCTGGAGAACCCAAAAGCGGCGAGCGCTCGCGGAGGGAGAGCCCTGGCTAGTAGGCGCCCTTCAGGGTCACGACCACCCAGAAGGTCTTCGCGATCAGCTTGAGGTCGACCCAGAAGCTGCAGGTGTCGATGTACTGCAGGTCGAGGCGAAGCGCCTCGTCGTAGTTCAACTTCGCGCGCCCGCTCACCTGCCACAATCCGGCCAGACCGGGCTTGACGCTCAAGCGACGCGCGATCCCCGGAGCGTCGAGACGGAACTCATAGGGCAGCCGCGGCCGTGGTCCAACCACGCTCATCTCGCCTCGGATCACGTTGATCAACTGCGGAAGCTCATCGACGCTGGTGGCCCGCAGCACGCGGCCGATTCGCGTGACCCTCGGATCGTTGCGCACCTTGAAGAGGGGTGGCAGCGCCTCGTTCAAATGCTCGATCTCTGCCCGCCGTTTCTCGGCGTCGGGCACCATCGTGCGCAGTTTCAGCAGCTTGAAGCGCTTGCCGTCGAGGCCCAGGCGTTCCTGGACGAAGAATGGGTTCCCGGGCGACTCCAACACGATGGCAACGATGAGGAGAGCGAGGAATGGGAGAGCGACGAACAAGGCGAGCAAGGCGGTAAGGAGGTCGAAGGTCCGTTTGATCGCTGCCGGGCTGACGATCGGCCGGGGAGGTGCAACCGGAACGAACATCTCCTGGGCAGTGATCGGATTCAGCATGGTTCACTCCTTACGACTGGGTGCCGAGCTCGCCTCGTCATCTCACTACGAGTCTAGGGCGGGCGGCGCCCGGTGAAAATGAGAAGAACTGCCCCCCGACCGGGACAATCGTCATGCCCCTGTCAGACGGCCTGTTCTGTCAGGACCGCAGGCACCGCCAGCCCGGCCGGTTTCACCGGGGGCAATTCGACGGGCCGGCCGCGTTGTTGGAGGGATTGGACCGCGGCCTCCAGCACGCGGATCACGCGCAGGGCCGACTGGCCGTCAGTGAGCGGCTGCCGGCCGGTCCGGATGCATTCGAGAAAATGTTGCGCCTCGACCCGCAGTCCTTCGGTGAGGCTGAGCTTCGGCGCCCACATGTCGCCGGTTCGGTAGCCGATGAGCGACTCGTAGACGCGCTCCGGACTGCTAGTGAGGGTGACGCCTTTGTCGTAGACCTTGACCTTCTCGCTTGGCTCCAGGTCGTCGTAGACGATCATCTGGCGGTCGCCGCACACGAGGGTTCGCCGCACTTTCACCGGCGCCAGCCAGTTGACGTGGTGATGCGCGATCAGCTCGTTGTCGAAGAAGCAGGTGAGATAGGCCATGTTGACAGGGTGTCCGGGGATGTGAGCGGCGCCTGTCGCAGCGACGCTATGCGGTTGCTCGCCCAGGATGTAGTCCATGATGGCCAGGTCGTGGACGGCGAGGTCCCACAAGACGTTGACGTCATGCTGAAAGAGACCGAGGTTCACCCGGACGGAGTCGTAGTAATACAGCCGTCCCAGGGCCCCGCTGTCGACCAGCTCCTTGATTCGTCGCACGGCACCGGTATAGATAAAGGTGTGGTCGACCAGCAGGATTCGCTGGCGACGCTCGGCTTCCTCGATCAGCTCGGCCGCCTCTTCGGAAGTGCTGGCCATCGGCTTGGTGACGAGGACGTGCTTGCCGGCCCTCAGCGCCTCGAGGGCGAGCGGGTAGTGGGTCGATACCGGCGTGATGATGACGACGGCGTCGATGGCAGGATCCGCGATCAACTCGTGGCAATCGGTGGTGGTGGTGACCGACGGGTACCGGGCATGGGCCAGTGCCAACCTTTCCTGGCTCATATCGCTCACCGCCCAAACCTGCGCGCCGGTCACCTCGGCAAAGTTACGAACGACGTTGGGCCCCCAGTAGCCGTAACCGATGACGCCGACACGAATCGGTGGCGCGTCCGCGACGGTGGCCGGCCCGCTCGTCGGAAGGACGTGCACCGGGCTGGTGGTCATCGGACTCATGAAGTCGGCGCTCATTGGCTTGCTGCCAGCGTAGGGGGGAATGGCCTTTGGGTGGAATGGGCGCTCCTTGCCGTGGGCTCGTGCCAGTAATGGCGATGTCACTCACTGTCCCAATAGGCTGAGTCTCGCGTCCCAGAACCCCGAGTACTTAGCGAATCGAAGACCCGACGCCGCGCCGCGGGGCGACCACCCGTCCCGGGGTTCCGAGCACGAGCGAGCGCGCCTCCACGTCGCGCGTGATCGTGCTGCCGGCGCCGACCATGGCGCCCTCGCCGATGGTGACGCCGCAAACGATGGTGGCATTGGCACCGATGGCGGCGCCGCGCTTGACCAGTGTGGGGACGACCTGCCAGTCATCGGACCCCAGCGGTTCGCCGTCGTCCGACACCGCTCTCGGATATCGATCGTTCGTGAAGCACACGTGCGGACCGATGAACGCCCCGTCTTCGATCGTTACCCCGGTGGGGATGAAGGCAAAGGCCTCGACCTTGACGTTCTTCCCCAGTACGACACCGCGCTGGATCTCGACAAACGACGCGATCTTGCAGCC
>DATNNA010000186.1:0-6914 GCA_035602075.1 Binatus sp. (SeqCode)
CCCAGCTCCTGACCTGAGCCCCGCCGAAAGGTTCCCGGTGCGGGCCGAGTTGAATGGGTAGCGCCGCGGCGCAGCTATGCAGGCCTACCAGTCGCCCCCATGCCCGTATTGCGGAATTACCTGGAACCAACCGGGCGCCCAGGCCTGCGCCAATTGCCGAAACCCCCTGCCGCCGAGTTACACCCCACCCGGCTATCCGCAGCAGAACTATCCGCAACAGCCCCAGTACCCCGGCCCTCCGCCCGGATACCCGGGCCAGCCGGGCCAAGGGTATCCCACTTACGGGCCGCCAGGATATCAGCAGCAACCGGGGGCGTACGGGCCGGACCAGGGGTACGGTGCGTACGGACCGCAGGGGCAACCAGCCAGCGCAGGCACGACGCTCCGGCTTTTTGGCCAGACGTTCACGCTCCCGGTGGCGTTGCCGCCCGCCCTACTCCGGTTCCAGCGGTATGTCCGCAGGGTCGTCGCCGTGGCTGTCGGTCTCCTCGTTCTGCTGGTGCTGTTCGTTGCCATCCTGCCGGCAGCGGCCTCGATCGTCCTTTCGAACGCCAACGGGGCGCTGAAATTGACCGCCTCCCGCCAGGACAAGATCGATACGGTGATCAAGCAAGCGTTCAACGTTAGGGCCAACCCGAGCGACCCCAACGTCGCCAAGGGGCAATTCGACAAGGTCGCGAAATCCTTGAACGATGGGCTCAGCCTCGTCCAATCCGACGAGGCGGCCCTGGTTTCCACCGATCAGCGGCTGACGTTCCTCCAGTGGGTCGTCCCCTCCAAGGGTGCCGAGATCACCGCCGCGCGGCACCGTCTTGAGGCCGCCACGGTGGGCCTCAAGCAAGCGGACCAGGCGCTGACGACCGCGGTCAATGAGGCGAAGGTCATCCAGCCATACCTCGACGCGCTCAGTGACTACACGAAGATCAACGCCGCGCTCGCCAAGAACGACCTGGTCGGTGCCGGCGCCCCCTATCCTGAGGCGCAGCAGAAAATCGAGCTGGCCATCTCAAACTCGCACGCCGCCGGTGTGCCACCGCAATTGGCCAAGCAGGTCAGCAGCTTCAGCGACGTCCTCACCAACACCGAGAGCCTGATCCAGGCCATCCAGGCGAAGGACGCGGCCGGCAAAAAGAAGTACATGGATGCGATGAACGCGGCGTTCAAGGCGATGTCGAGTCCCGAGGAGACGGTGCCGGCGGACTACGAGGCGAAAACCTTCGGGCCGATGCAGAAGGCGTACGACGCGGCGATGAAAGCGATCAAGAGCGGGAGCTAGACGGGCGACGCTGGTCGCCGCTCTTCCCTCCGCGCTTCTCGACGAGCTCCACCCCTTCGATCGTCATCCAGCGGTCGGCGCTCTTGGCCATATCGACCACGGTCAATGCCGCGACGGCAACGGCCGTCAGCGCCTCCATCTCGGCGCCCGTCTTTGCGTCGCAGCGCACGCGCGCCTCGATCCGGATGCCCGGCAGGCGACGGTCGGGGACGCAATCCACATCGATCAGTGTCAGGAGCAGCGGATGACACATCGGGATGAGTTCGCTGGTGCGCTTGGCGGCCTGGATGCCGGCGATCCGCGCCGTCGCAACCACCTCGCCTTTGGGTAAGTTGCCCAGCATGATCGCCTGGAGGGCCTCGGCGCTCATTCGCACCGCGCCGCGCGCCCGGGCCTCGCGGCTGGTGACCGGCTTGGCGGAGACGTCGACCATCCTGGCCGCGCCGCTGGGTCCGACGTGGGTGAGCTTTTTGGCTTTCACCGCAGCGCATCCAGGTCGTCGCGGCGGACGTCCTTCTGGTGCGGGCGGGGAGCCGCGCCGCGGGCGATGACATGATCACCGAAGCGGCCGCGCAGCTCGTCGAGCTGCTCATCGAGCATGACCAGCCGCGATGACCGCGTTTCGAGCAGGTTGAGTTGCGTCGCGCACGGCTCGAGGTTGCTGACGCCGGCCCCGATCAGCCGGATGGCGCGGGAGGGGTCGAGTTGCGTCTCGAGCAACTGGCGGAGCGCGCTGGCCAGCTGGTCGTCGCGATCGGTCGGATAAGGCAGCGTCGCCTGCCGGGACAACGTCTCGAAGGGCTGATAGCGGATCTTCAGGACGACCGTACGAGCCGATAGCTCGTGCGCCCGCAGGCTGTGGGCCACGTCCTGCAAGAGGCCGAGCGCGGTTGCGCGGACCTTGCCGGTGTCGCGCAGGTCACGGTCAAAGGTGACCTCCCGCGAGATGCTTTTCGGATCGCCGGGCGGCATGACCGGGCTCGGATCGATGCCCCGGGCGTGGGCACCGAGGAGCCGGCCGTAGTGGCCGAAGAGTTCGCCCAGGAGCGGGTCCGGGAGGGCCGCCAGGTCGCCGATGGTGCGAACGCCGACTCGTTCCAGCCGGACCGCCGTGGCCGGCCCGCAGCCCGGGAGTTTCGCGAGCGGCAGGGGGGCGAGGAACGCCGCCTCGCCGCCGGGCGCGACCACGACGAGGCCGCGCGGCTTGCGAAGCTCCGAGGCGACCTTGGCGACCAGTTTGCAGCTGGCCACACCGATGCTGAGATCGAGCCCGCAGCGGGTCTTGACCTCGTCACGAAGACGGTGCGCCACGGTATCCGGGGGGCCCAACAGCGCCTCCTCGCCGGTGAGATCGAGGTAGGCCTCGTCGAGCGCGATCGGCTCGATGACCGGCGAGTAGCGATCGAGGATGGCGAAGACCGACTTCGAGGCCTCGCGGTACGCGGGGAAGTCACAGGGAACGAAGACGGCGTTTGGACAGAGGCGCCGCGCTCGGCCGAGCGGCATCGCCGAGCGGACGCCGAACGGTCGGGCTTCGTACGAGGCCGCGGCAACCACGCCCCGCTCGCCCTCGACGCCGGCCCCACCGACGATCACCGGCTTGCCGCGCAGCTCCGGGCGTCGCAGTTGCTCGACGGAGGCATAAAACGCGTCGAGGTCGACATGCATGAGGACGCGTTGCACGCGCCTATCTTAGGTGCGTGTAACAAGCGCGTGACAAGCGCGTATATGGCGTGTCGCGGGCGGAATTGCGTTGCTATGATCCCGGGGCTGGCTAGGCCCGCCGGCGTCCCTGATTCCCGTCCCCTCTTCTGACCCAACGACAACCCCTCCTTCCGGCGGGCCGCGCTTCTCCTAGCAAGGAAGGCCGGTACCCGACGTTGCCTCGTGGATGGGCCGTCTCATCACGCTGGGCGTCACTGTCGCGTCCATCCTGCTGATCTGGAAGGGTGGTGTCCTGAATTCGATGCTGCCGCAACAGGGGCCGCCGCCGCTGGATCCCGGACCGGTCATCAGCAAGAGCGGTGACGCGATGCAGGGACTCAAGAGTGTTCACCTGTCGCTGAACGGCATCCTGGTCCTCAACGGCGTCGCCGGCGTCAAAGTCACCGGCTCAGGCGACCTCATTTATCCGCACAAAGAGAACCTCAGTCTCCAGCTGGAGATCCCCGCCGCCAACGGCCAAACCGCGATCGTCGCCATGAATGAGCGGATCGAGGGCGGCCACGAATTCGTGCAGTACCCGTCCCAGGGCCCCGCCTGGAAGGACGTCACCGGCAACTCAAAAGGCCAGGTCGCACCGGGGATGGATCCGATCGCGAACCTCGAATTCGCCCATGCGTTCCGGGCATCGGACGACCTGGGCGACATCACGATGGATCAAATCGCCATGCATCATTTCTCGCTGACTGTCGACCCGGGCAAGTACGTCGGTCAGCTCAAGGCTGATCCGAATAGCGGCGTGACCCCGCAGGACGAGGCCGTCCTGACCAACGCGGGCATCCAGGTGGAGGTCTGGATCTCCTCCAGCGACTCCCTGATGCACCAGATGAAGATCGATATGAGCACGACACAGTTCACCTGGACCCTGACCTATCACTTCTCGAACTTCGTGAGCGGCGGCGGGTCGACCTCTACCTAGCGACCGCTCTGGTCAGACCCCGACCTTCTCGCGCTCCCGCTCCCGCTCTTTTTCGGGCGGCTTGGGTGGCTGGGTGCCGTATGCACGGAGGTCGTCTTCGGTCAAATGTCCGGCCGCGATCATCAATTCGACGTAGGTGACGCCCAGGTGCGGCGCCGCCCGCCGGAGCACCCAGGGTGGTGGGTTCTCCTTGTTCTTGTTGACGGCCTGGTAGAAGTAGATCTGGTTGAGGTCACAGCGGACGGCGAGCCGGTGCAGGGAGATGTTCTGCTCGCGACACTTGCGCCTCAGATAATCGCGGAAGTCCACCGCCCCACCTACCTCCAGAAACCCATCCGCGAATAAACTACTCGCGCGACGTCACCCCATTATAGGTATCGGCCGCGGGCGCCCTGGGCCAAGACGGCTGACGATCGCCGGTAGCTCCCCCAGCCGCTGGATGACAAAATCCGCCACTCCGGGGTCGTCTTCCTGGCGCCATTCCCGGGTCAGGACCGCGCGCATCCCCTGCGCTTGTGGCCCCTGCACGTCTTCCCGCACCCGGTCGCCGACAAAAAGGGTCCGCGAGGGGTCGGCACCGAGCTTGTGGAGCGCGTCGGCATAGATGGCGGGATGCGGTTTGCGGACGCCGACCTCGGAAGAGAAGGTCATGGCGTCGAAATAGTCCGCCAGACCGAGGGCGGCCACCTGCTGCTTCATCAGGCGCGGCAGGTACGCGGCGTTGGAGACGATTCCGAGGCGCAGCCCGTGACCGCGCAGCGTCTCCAGCGTCGGGACAACGTCGGGACCGACGTGGACGCTGTTGAGCCAGCCCTCCTGTTCCAGCTCCATGACCCGTTCGATGAGTCCCGGCTCCAGCTCGAGGCCGACTCCGCGCAGCGCCGTGTCATAGACCGCCGCGATCTCGACCTCCTCCGGCCGGCCGGCGGCGTAGTCCCGCTGAATCTCGTCGTCGACCGCACGGGAAACCTGCTCGATCAAGACGTGAGCGGCCGGCACATCGCGCTCGAGCGTTTCGGCCAACAACTGGTTGACCTTCTCGTAGGCGTCGACCAGCGTCGAGTGCGGCCGTTCATCGAAATAGATGAGCGTGTGCCCGTAGTCGAAGAGCACCGCCTCGAGGGGGGCGCTCACAGCAGGGAGCGCAGCGCTTCGAGATTCTCGCGCCCCTCGAGCATCTCCTCCCCCGGGGTCTCGAGAACGAAGGCGCAGTGGGCGAGTGGCTCGTAGTTCAGCAATGTCCGGAAACCCTCGAGTCCGATATTGCCCTTGCCGATGTTGACGTGCCGGTCGGCCTTCCCACCCAGGGTGACGGTGGTGTCGTTGCAGTGGCAGGCCCGGATCCGCTGCGCGGGAATGATGGAGGTGAGCTGATCGAGGGTGGTGCGCATCCCCTCCGCGCCGGCGACGTCGTGGCCGGAGGCGTAGGCATGGGCCGTATCCAGGGTGACGCCGAGCCGTTCGGCATGCTGCGGTAACCGGCCCAGGATCTGGGCCAGGTCCTCGAAGTTCGCGCCGACATAGGCGCCGCCGCCCGCCGAGGTTTCCAGCAGGACCATGCCTGAACCGCCAGCCTTACTCAGCACGTCGTCGAGAGCGGCGACTACGCGATCGATGCCCACCTGGGCGCCGTCGCCCATGTGGCTTCCGACGTGGGTGACCACGTACTGGCAGCCGTAGGCCTCGGCGCGTTCGAGCTCCGCACGGAGCGCGTCGCGTGACTTCTTCTGGAAGTTGGGGTTGGGGCTCGCGAGGTTGATGAGGTACATCGCGTGGGACATGGCCGGTTGGACGTCGAGTTCTTGCAGCGACCGCTTGAACATCGCGGTGGCCTGGGCATCAACGGGCGCCGACCGCCAGGCGCTCGGGTTGCCGGTGAAAAGCTGGATGGTCCCGAGTTGCAGCGCCTTGATGATCTCGACCGCCTTGTCGAGACCGCGCCCGGTGTGCACGTGCATGCCGATTCGCCGCTGCTTGGCCATCGCTCTCAATTTTAGGTAGCGCGGGTGCGTAGACTGACTGCGGTGTACAAGCTCACGAGCTTCTCGGTAGGCCCCTACGACAACAATGTCTACCTGCTGAGCGACCCGAAGAGCAGGGAGGCGCTGTTGATCGACGCGGCCAACGACGCGCCGCGCATCATCAAGGAGCTCGAGGGCCTGCGGGTCACGCACATCCTCACCACCCACGGTCACGCCGACCATGTGCAGGCTCTGAAACCGGTGCGCGACCAGACGCACGCCCGTTTCAGCTGTCACGAGGCGGACGAGTCGATGATGCCAATCAAGGCCGATCACCGCGTTCAAGATGGTGAGCGCTTCCGATTCGGCGAGTACGAATTACTGGCGCTGCACACGCCCGGTCACACACCAGGCAGCATCTGTTTGCTCAGCGGTGAGCATCTCTTTTCGGGCGACACGCTGTTCCCCGGCGGACCGGGGAATACGGCCAACCCCTACGCCAGCTTTCCGACCATCATCGACAGCATCCGCGGCAAGCTCTTCACGCTCCCTGACGAGACCCAGGTGCTGCCCGGCCACGGCAAGCCCACCACCATCGGCCGCGAACGGCCCCATCTCGACGAGTGGATCCAGCGGGGCTGGTAGCCGCCCGGCCGGCGCGCCCAGCCTCCGACTTCCTGCCGCGCGATCCCCGATCGATCCAGCTGGTCCGCAGCCTTCAGGGGCGTGGAAATCGAGTCGACATCGCGGCAGAAGATGACAGGGGCGCACGGATTCCAATTGAGATCCGACCGGTGGCGCCGAACATCGTCCGGCTGCATTTTGGAGTCGGGGCAACCAGGCCATCCCGACTGCTCGTGGACGATGCGCCATCCGCCACCGACTGGAAGATCGATGAGAAAGGCGATGGGTGGTCCGTTTCAACCTCGGCGCTGACTCTCGAGGTTGACCGGGCTCCCTTCCGCGTGCGCCTGAAGGACGCGGTGGGCACCGTGCGCTTCCTCGACGAGCCAAACGATCGCGACATCCGCGGCGG
>DATNNA010000187.1:0-2100 GCA_035602075.1 Binatus sp. (SeqCode)
ATCACGGCGCTCGGTGCGTTCGTCACCATCCTGATCAAGGGCATCGAGCAGATCTAGCTGGCTGGACCTCTCGTCGCTGTCGTCCTGATCGCCCTGGGCATTGGCCTCCTCCTCTGGTGGGGCACACGCTTGCCGCCAACCAGCCCGCGCCCAGGGAGCCGGCACCGTGGGGAAACGCTGATGGACGTCCACAAGCGTTGGCAAAAGCGCCGGCGACCGCGGTAGCCAACTGCCAGCTGGCTTGAGCAAGGGACTACGGGGAACTCAATGCCGTCTCGCGATGTAAAAGAGGGGATGAGGCGTGCAGTGATCGGGTACCTGCTTGCGCCTTTGCTGGCGGGCTGCATTGGGCACGGTTCGTCGTCGCCTCCTCAGACCAGCCCCAGCGCACCGGCGGACGCTGCGACGTTGCTGGCGCGACCATTGAAGCTTCCGGCGGTGCAATCGGGCTCAGCGTGCCCGGTAACGCCGGTCACCGGCCGCCACCTCAAAATCGGGGGTCCGCGTGGTCACGGACCCTTCTACCTGGGTGGGCCGATGCCGCAGGGCAATTTCCCGTGGAACAAGACCGTCTGGGTCCTCGAGGACGGCGCCCGCGGGCCAGTACTGTTTCGCGGGGGTCGGGTAGACGGGACCGGCTCGCTGAAGTTCAGCGGGAGTCCAGCTGATCACACCGACATTGGGGTCACCCTGTCATCTGGAGGCGGGGTGGGCGCCACCTTCTACGAACATGTGATCGATCCAGGGCAGGAAGATGCCTTTTACTTGTACCCGGCGACAGCCGGGTGCTACGCGCTCCAGGTAGACGGCGCCGTCTTCGAGGACGTCATCGTGATCACCGCCGGCTGACCCCTCGAGCCTGAGCGGGGAACGGGGGGTCCGCCGTTCTAGAATGCCTCTGGTGCGATTTCGGCAGCTCGCCGCCATCGGGGTGGTCCTGGCCTGCGCCGCCTGCGCGACTGCACCATCCCCGTCAGGAGCCGCGAGTATCAAGGTTGGCGCGCTTTTTCCGCTGACTGGGCCGCAAGCGCCACTCGCAAAGCAGGAATACACCGGCGTCCAGATCGCCCGTGACCTCGCCAACGCCGATGGCGGGATCGCCGGGGCGCCGATTGCGCTGATCACGAAGGAGCTCACGTCCGAGGCCGACGCGGCCGTCCGGGTGCAGGAGCTGAACGCCGAGGGCGTCCACGCCATCCTCGGCGCCTACTCGAGCAGCCTGTCGATGCCGGTCAGCGCCGAGGCGCAAGCGCGCGGGCTGCTCTATTGGGAAGCGGGTGCGGTCGCGGATCAGCTGACAGGTCGAGGGTATCCCCTCGTCTTCCGCGTTGGGGCGACCGGGCAGAACCTCGGCACGATGTCGAGCCACTTCGCGGCGGCCGTGCTGGCGCCGCGGCTCAACAAGTCCCCCTGGAGCCTGCGGATGGCGATCGTCCATAACCTGGACGGCTACCCGACCTCCGTGGCGTCGGCGGTGGCGCAGCAGGCCGCGCTCGAGGGGATCCAGGTGATCGCCAATGTGGTCTACGACGCCCATGGGCCCGATTGGCCTTCCGTCCTCGCGCAGATCCGCACCGCGAAGCCCGACATCCTGGTGCTCTCCTCTTACATTGCCGACGGCGTCGATTTTCGTCGCGCCATGTTGAAGAGCGGCCTGCACGTCGACGCCTTCATCGGCTCGACGATGGCCCAATGCGTCCCGGACTTCGGCGCGATGCTGGGGGCGGACGCGATCGGCGTCTTCGCCTCAGACCGCCCGCCGCACGGCTTCAACCCGAGCGCGCTGAACGACACCGGGCGTGCGATCTATACGCGTTTCGCGACCGCCTACCGGCGCGAGTTCGGCAGTGACCCCAACGAAGAGTCGCTGGCAGGCTTCAGTGCCGCCTGGACGCTCTTCCACTACGTGATGCCGCACGCGCGTGACCTGGGTGCCATCGGCATGGCTGCCGCGGCGCGCACCCTCGACCTGCCTGACGGGACGCTGGCAAATGGCGCCGGCGTCAAGTTTGCGGAGACCGCGGAGGCGATGGGACAGAACACACGGGCGGCAAGCGTCATCTGGCAGTGGCAGGGCGTCCGCCACAGCGTCACGGTCTA
>DATNNA010000188.1:0-6880 GCA_035602075.1 Binatus sp. (SeqCode)
TCCACCCGCATCATCGACTCCTTTGGTAGCTCACTGCTGGAGGCGACCCGCTGCTGGGCCACGCTATTCAATCCGGGCGGCCAGTTCCTGCTCGACCGCTTCTCGAACCTGGGCGACCGGGAGCCGATCGAGGACCTCGCCAAGGAACCCCTGCACCAGCATCCGTTCGGCGACGGGATGCGGGATGCCCCGACTCTCGAGGTAGAAGAGGTGCTCCGGGTCAACCGGACCCACCGTCGCACCATGGCTGCACCGCAGAATGTCGTTGTTCAGGATCTCGAGAATCGGCTCCGAGGTTGCCTTGGCCTTGTCCGAGAGCAGGAGGTTGCGGTTGGCCTGGTTGGACGAACTGCCCCGCGCTTCCGGTTCGACGCGAACCACCCCGACGTACACGCTCTTCGCCCGATCGCGCAGCGCTCCCTTAAACAGCAGGTCCGAGCTGGTGTGCGGTCCGACGTGATCCTGCAGCGTCCGAAAATCAAAGGCCTGGTCGCCGGTGCCAAAGAACAGCCCCCTGAGATCGGCGCTCGAGCCCGGCCCTTCCAGAATCGCCTCCACCCGCATCCGCGCCATCTGACCGCCGAGCGCGATGTCCACGACTTTCAAATGGGAATCGCGGCCGAGCTGAAAGCGTTGATTGGCGAATTGCCAGGTCTTGATGCTCCAGTGCTGCAGGGCGACATACCCGACGTTCGCGCCCTCCTCGAGAAAGACCTCGGCCGACCCGCTGGCGAGCGCGGTTTCCTCGCGGTCGGCGCTCAAGAACTCGTCGACGTACTGAAATCGCGAGCCCTTGCCGCCAATAACCAGCGTGTGCGGCAACACGGCCGAGCCTGAGCCCGCCGACCAGAACTGGCTGACCAAGGGCTCGTTGATCGTCACACCGTCGGGGACATACAGGAAGGTCCCGCCGCTGAAGAGGGCGGCGTGCAGCGCGGCGAACTTATCTCGCTCCGGTTTGATCCCCGTGAAGAGGTACCGCTCGACCAGCTCGGGATGGGCACGAGCGGCCTCGGCCAGCGGCATGAAGATCACCCCCTGTCGAGCGAGCTCTGGCGCGAGCGACACGACCGCCGGCGACGTTCCCCGCTGGCGAAGTGTCGCCCCCACGTTCTCGAGGGTCCCAGCCGGCGCCGTGCCATTGGGCTGCTGGAAGGGCGCGTAGGCGTCCAGGTCGAGGCCTTTGAGATCGACCTGTCGCCAATCCTCCTGGCGCTTCGTGTCTGGCACCGCCAGCCCCTCGTAGATCCCAAACGACGTGAGGCGGCTGGCCCGCAACCAGTCGGGTTCGCGGTGGAGTGAGCTAAGCTCCTCCACCGCCGATTTCGTAAACGCCATTTACCCTACGGAGCCGATCATCTCGAGCTGGATCAGGCGATTCAGCTCGACGGCATATTCGATGGGAAGTTCCTTGGTAAACGGCTCGATGAAGCCGTTGACGATCATCGTCTCCGCCTCCGCCTTGGTGATTCCGCGGCTCTGCAGGTAGAAGAGCTGCTCGTCGGAGACCTTACTGACGGTGGCCTCGTGGCCGATCCGGACCTGGGGCTCGTCGACCTCGGTGGTGGGATAGGTATCCGAGCGCGACTCGTCGTCCAGCAGCAGCGCGTCGCAGCGGACGAAGGACTTCGAATTCTTCGCGCCCGGGTAGACCTTCACCAGCCCGCGGTAGGACGTCCGGCCGCCATTCTTCGAGATCGACTTGGAGACGATGTTGGAACTGGTGTTGGGCGCTACGTGCACCGCCTTGCCGCCGGCGTCCTGGTGCTGGCCCTTGCCCGCGAACGCCACGCTCAGCACGTCGCCCTTCGCCCCCGGCTCCATGAGGTAGATGGACGGGTACTTCATCGTGATCTGCGAGCCGAGGTTGCCGTCGACCCATTCCATCGTCGCGTCGCCGTAGGCGACGGCGCGCTTGGTGACCAGGTTGTAGACGTTGGTCGACCAGTTCTGGACGGTGGTGTAGCGGCAGCGGGCGCCGCGCTTGACGATGATCTCGACCACGGCCGAGTGCAGCGAGTCGGTGGTGTAGATGGGCGCGGTGCATCCCTCGATGTAGTGGACGAAGCTGTCCTCGTCGCAGATGATCAGGGTCCGCTCGAACTGGCCCATGTTTTCGGCGTTGATCCGGAAGTAGGCCTGCAGCGGGATTTCGACCTTGACCCCCTTGGGGACGTAGATGAACGATCCACCCGACCAGACCGCGCTGTTCAGCGCCGCCATCTTGTTGTCACCCGGCGGGATGATGGTGCCGAAATACTGCTTGAAGAGGTCGGGGTAGTCCCGAAGCGCGCTGTCGGTGTCGGTGAAGATCACGCCCTTGGCTTCCAGCTCCTTGTGCAGGGAGTGATAGACGACTTCCGACTCATACTGGGCGGCCACGCCTGCGAGGAACTTGCGCTCCGCCTGGGGCACCCCGAGGCGGTCGAAGGTGTTCTTGATGTCGGCCGGTACGTCGTCCCAGGTCTTCCCCTGCTTCTCGGTCGACTTCAGGTAGTAATAGATGTTCTGGAAGTCGATCATCGACAGGTCGGCACCCCAGGTGGGCATTTCCTTCTTGTCCCAGATCTTCAGCGCGCGCAGCCGGAACGTCGTCATCCACTCCGGCTCGTTCTTCATCCAGGAAATCTCTTTGACGACCTCCGGGCTCAGGCCGCGCTTGGCCTTGAAGACGAACTTCTCCGGGTCGAAAAAGCCGTACTTCTCCTTGTAGTTGTCACCGACATCGATCCGCGGGATGACAGTTGCCATTAACTTGCCTCCAGGGCGGCGGGCGCCTTCGCTGGCTCCTTGACCCATTCCGAATAGCCTTTTGCCTCCAACCAGTCGGCGAGCTCCGGGCCACCGGAGCGAACGAATTCACCATTCACGAGCACGTGGACGTAGTCCGGCTTGATGAACTTTAGGACACGGGTGTAGTGCGTGATGATCATCACGCCCAGTTCCGGACCTCGCATCCGGTTGACGGCATCGCTCACGAACTTGATGGAGTCGATGTCGAGTCCCGAGTCGGTCTCATCGAGGATCGCGATCTCCGGCTTTAGCACAGCCATCTGGAGGATCTCGGCGCGCTTCTTCTCACCGCCCGAGAATCCCTCGTTGACATAGCGAGACAGGAAGGAGTCATCCATGCGCAGCACGGACATCTCGTCCTTGAGCAGCGCGCGAAACTCCTTGACGTTGATCGCCTTGGATTTGTCCTTGCCGTCGTAACCGCGCTTCGCGTTGATCGCGGTCCGTAGGAAGTTCGACATCGTGATCCCGGGGACGACCACCGGGTACTGCAGGGCGAGGAACATGCCGAGCTTCGCCCGTTCCTCGGGCTGCAGCTTCAGGATGTCCTTGCCTTTGAAGAGGACCTGGCCGCTGAGGACTTTGTAGTTCGGGTGGCCCATCAGGGTGTGCGAGAGCGTGCTCTTGCCCGAGCCGTTCGGACCCATCACGGCGTGCACCTCGCCCTTGTTGACCGAGAGCGACACGCCTTTGAGGATCTCGCGGCCCTCGACGCTGACTCGAAGGTCCTTGATCTCGAAATCTGCCATCGCTCTTGTCAGTTTACCCGCGGATTCCGTATTCAAAGCGTATTCAGTCCTCCTCCTCGTGCGAATCCCCGTTGAGCGCGACCCGGAGCGTGTTGACGGAGAGCGTCGCGCACTTCATCCGCGCCGGGCTGATCGGGATACCCAGCTCATCGAGGAGATCCCGGGTGGGAAAGGCCTTGAGCTCCTGCACCGGCTTGCCGACGATCATGTCGGTCAGCATCGAAGCGGACGCCTGGCTGATGGCGCAACCCCGGCCGCGGAACCGCACATCCCCCACCCGGCCGTCGTCCAGCTTGAGGTAGAGAGTGATGACGTCGCCGCAGAGCGGGTTGTCGCCCTCCTGGGTGATGTCGGCGTCCGTGATCTCCCCGAAGTGATGCGGGTTCTTGTAGTGCTCGAGGATCTGCTCGCGGTACAGGTCGTCCATGTCTTTAGGCGAACACCTTTTGCGCCTTCTGAATTCCGTTGACCAGTTGGTCGACCTCGTCGGCGCGGTTATAGATGTAGAAGCTGGCTCGCGTGGTGGCGGGCACGCCCAGCCGGTCCATCAGCGGCTGGGTGCAGTGGTGACCGGCCCGCACCGCGATCCCTTCCCGGTCGACCAATGTCGCCAGGTCGTGGGGATGGATATTGGGCAGCGTGAAGGAGACCGCGCCGCCGTGGAGCTCGGGATCGCGGGGCCCATAGAGGGTGATCCCGGGAATATCCTGCAGCCGCTCCATGGCGTAATCGATGAGGGTGCGCTCGTGGGCGCGCACCGCGTCCATCCCCAGCACGCTGAGGTAATCGACGGCCGCCCCCAGGCCAATGCCTTCGGCAACGCTTGGGGTGCCCGCCTCGAACTTCCAGGGCAGGTCGTTCCAGCTGGCCTCCTTGAGGCTGACCCGTTTGATCATGTCGCCGCCTCCGAGGAAGGGGGGCATCGCTTCGAGCAGCGCCCGGCGGGCCCAGAGCACGCCGATTCCGGTCGGCCCGCACATCTTGTGGCCGCTAAAGGCATAGAAGTCCACGCCCAGATCCCGGACATCGACCGGCATGTGCGGCACGGCCTGGGCACCGTCGATCAGGACCAGGGCGCCGGCGCGGTGAGCCACCTCGGCGATCGCCTTGATCGGGTTGATCGTCCCCAGTGTGTTCGACTGGTGCGTGATCGCCAGCAGGCGGATCCCGTCGAGCTTGCGCTCCAGCTCATCGAGCTGCAGCAACCCCTGGTCGTCGATGCAGAGGAACTCGAGCTTCGCCCCGACCTCTTGCGCGAGCAGCTGCCAGGGTACGAGGTTGCTGTGGTGCTCCATCTCGGTGAGCAGAATGCGGTCGCCGGCGCGAACGTTCGCGCGGCCCCAGCTGAAACGCACCAGGTTGATCGCCTCGGTCGTGTTGCGGGTGAAGATCACTTCCTTGGGCGACGCGGCGTTGATGAAGGTCGCCATCCGCTGCCGCGCCGACTCGTAGGCCGCCGTCGCCTCCTCGCTAATGGCGTAGACGCCGCGATGTGGATTGGCGTTGTAACGCCGGTAGTAGTCATCCATCACGTCGATCACCGCAGCCGGTTTCTGCGACGTGGCGGCACTGTCCAGGTAGACCAGTGGGCGGCCGTGGATCTGCCGGGTAAGGATGGGAAAGTCCTCGCGAACCTTCTCGACATTGAGCGCCCTCGCCTCGATCATGCCGGCTGGGCCTCCTTCATCAGGTCCGCCACCGTGACCGATTCCAGCGTCGAGGTGATCGTTCCCTGCAGCCGCTCCCAGAAGGCATGCGCCGAACAGGGCGTATCCGCGTGGGTGCACTCGCCGGGACCACCGCCCTCGGCCAGGCAGCTCACCGGGGCCAGCGACCCCTCGAGATTGCGAACGATGTCGGCCATCGAAATGGAGGCGGGCCCGCGAGCGAGCGCGTAACCGCCTTTGACACCCATCCGGCTGGTCACCAGCCCGGCGCGACGCAGCTGGCCGGCGATCTGCTCCAGGTAGGACGGTGGCAGGCCCTCGAGTTCAGCGAGCTCTGCCAGCGAGATGGGCCCCTGGCCATAACCGCGCCCCAGGCGCACCATCACGCGGATCCCGTATTCGGACCGAGTGGAGAATCTCATGGATCTCCGACTGGAATAGTCGGATATCTCGAGTATAGCCGAGATGCGGCTGAGCGGGCGAACGTTCCCGTAACGTATCGGCGTGAACCAGCCTCCGGACAAGGCGTCCTTCCGCCATGTCATGGGCCACTTCGCCAGCGGCGTCACCATCATGACGACCACCGCGGCCGGACGGATGCACGGCATGACGGTCAGCGCCTTCGCCTCGCAGTCACTGGATCCGCTGCTGATCCTGGTTTCCGTGGAGCGATCGACGGTCATGCATCAGCTCGTCGCGCAAAGCGGCGCCTTCGCCATCAACATCCTGGACGAGCACGGCGAGGGCACCGCCCGCTTCTTCGCGGACAACGCCCGGCTCAACGGCCCGGAGTTCAAAGTTGGCACCTATCACCTTGGTGCCACCGGTTCACCGATCCTCGAGGAGGCGACCGGGTACCTCGAGGCTACCGTGGACCGCACGCTCGACGCGGGCGATCACACCATCATCGTTGGCCGCGTCGTCGAGCTGAAGATCGTGCGCGACGCGGCGCCGCTGATCTACTACCGCAGTGGCTACCGCGGACTCGCCTAGTCTTCCAGCAGCTCGGTCAGCTTGCCCTGGAACGCCGCCAGCCGCTGGTGGGCATCGAGCACCTCGTCGTGCGTCAACGGGTCGCCCTCGATCTCGTCGGCGTCACGTGGTGATGGAGCGGCCACCCGGGTGACCTCTTCGACGGCGTTGACGATCGAGCCGGCGAACTCGACATGGAGGAAGAACGAGTCGCGGCACCGCCCGCAGGTCACCTGCACGATCAGCTTGTTGTTATGGTTGCCGATCTTGCGGAGCTGCGAGCCTTTATGGTTGCTGCCGCACACCCGGCAGCGATAATTCCGAGCCTGGGACCGCAGGAACTCCAGGATGGGATCTTCCATCGTCGCCGCGTCCAGTATAAGCGGCGGAATGGCGCATCATTGATGGCGGAATCGTGGCGAAACCGCTGATCCTGCTCACCAACGACGACGGCATCTACGCCGCGGGAATCCTGGCGGCGTGGCAGGAGCTGCGCAAGATCGGCGACGTCGAAGTGGTGGCGCCAGACGCCGAGCGCAGCGCCGTCGGGCACGCCATCACGCTCCTGACTCCGCTTCGCGCCAAGGAGGTCGTCCGGCGCAATGTGCGCTTCGGCTACGCCGTGAACGGCATGCCGGCGGATTGCGTGAAGATCGCGGTCAAGGCGATTCTGCCGCGGCCGCCCGACCTGGTTGTCTC
>DATNNA010000189.1:0-3013 GCA_035602075.1 Binatus sp. (SeqCode)
GTGGTCGCGATCATGCCACCGAGCACGACGTAGCCGATCATCAGGATGCCGACGATAACCACCGCCAACTGAAACGAGAACCCCGGCACCAGCAGGTGCAGCACGACCCCAGCGCCGACCATCTGGGCGATCATGTAGAAGCCGCTCACCGCCAGCGTCGAGATGGCGGCGGCGGAGCGCACCGGGCCGACTGACATGCGATAGGAGAGCACGTCCGCCATCGTGTACTTGCCGGTGTTTCGGATCGGCTCCGCGATCAGGAGCAGGACGGTGAGATAGGCGACCAGCCAGCCAACGGAGTACATGAAGCCGTCGTAGCCGTTGAAGGCGATCAGTCCCGCAATCCCAAGGAAGGAGGCGGCACTCATGTAGTCGCCGGCGATCGCGAGCCCGTTCTGCCAGCCCGTGATCTTGCGGCCGGCGGCGTAGAACTGGACGGTGGTGCGCGTCTGCCGAGCCGCCCAGATCGTGATCCCGAGCGTAATGGCGACGACGATGCCAGTGATCCACAGGGTGGTGGTCATGCGCCGATCCCCATGCGCGCAGCCAATTTGCGCACCGCAGCTGCGAGCGGATCGAAGACCCGGTTAGCGCGCCGGATGTAGACGGCGGCCAGGATCCAGGCCATTACGAATTCGGAGAGGGCAAAGAGGTACGCCAGGTTGATGTTGCCGATGACCTTGGTGTTCATCAGGCTGGGCGCCAGCCCGTTCCCGAGCGGAAGCGCGAAGTAGTAGACAAGGAAGAAAATCACCGCCGGGATGATGAAGTTCCGCTTCGCCGTAATCAGCCGCCGAAATTCGGGCGAGGCCGCCAGCACCTCCCACTGGGAAGCCCGGGCTTGGGCGCGCTCCGCGCCCTGGGCATCCGTAGCCCCCCGGGTCCCTTGACCCCGATTGCGTGTTTCCATTAGTCCTCCCTGACCGTGAATTTGGGCGCGTTTCGTCCCTTAGCGATTATTTAGCGCCCGCAAATAGGGCCCTGTCAATGATCGAGCGGCCTATTTCCCGGCTCTCCCGGCAAGCCGCTGGCGGCGGGCGCGGTAATCTGAGCGGGGACAAAGGCGCGCAATCCCTTGAAGGAGGCTGGATGAGCCGATGACGATCCAATCCGGCACGCATGCCATCGAGTCGATGCAGCTGGAGGAGCGACGCTACCCGCCGCCCCCCGAGTTTGCGAGGAATGCCAACGCCAAGCCGGACATCTATTCCAAGCCCCTGGAGGACTTCTGGAAGGAGGAGGCGCTGAAGCGGGTCTCCTGGTTCAAGCCGTTCGACACGGTCCTCGAGTGGAAGCTGCCTTATGCCAAGTGGTTCCTCGGCGGCAAGCTCAACGTCTGTTACAACTGCGTCGACCGGCATGTCGAGGCCGGCCGGGGTGACCAGGTCGCCTATTACTGGGAAGGCGAGCCGGTCGACCAGAAACGCACCATCACCTTCAAGGACCTGCTGGCGGACGTCGTCCGCTTTGCCAACGCCCTCAAGAAGCTCGGGGTCAAGAAGGGCACCCCCGTGGGCATCTACATGGGCATGGTGCCCGAGCTCCCCGTGGCGATGCTCGCCTGCACCCGGCTCGGCGCGCCCCACACCGTCGTCTTTGGCGGATTCAGCGCCGATGCCCTCGCCGGCCGGCTCAACGACATGGAATGCGAGCTGCTCATTACCCAGAACGAGGGCTTGCGCAAGGGCAACCCGGTTCCTCTGAAGAAGAACGCCGACGCCGCGCTCGAGCTAGCGCCCAAGGTCAAGAAGGCGGTCGTGCTCCGGCGGACGCCGACGGAGACTCCGATGAAGGACGGCCGCGACGTCTGGTGGCAGGACCTGGTCAAAGACGCTCGTTCGGACCCAGCGTCCTGCCCGTGCGAGCCGATGGACGCCGAGGACCTGCTCTATCTGCTCTATACGAGTGGGACGACGGCGAAACCCAAGGGGATCGTCCACACCACCGCTGGCTACCTGGTGGGCACGGCGACGACCCACCACTACATCTTCGACATCAAGCCCAACTCGGTGTACTGGTGTGCCGCCGACATCGGCTGGGTCACCGGGCACAGCTATATCGTCTATGGGCCCCTGGCCAACGGGACGACGGGCATCATCTACGAGGGCGTTCCCGACTTCCCCGACAAGGATCGCTGGTGGTCGATCATCGAGCGCTACAAGGTCGACATCCTCTATACGGCGCCGACCGCGATCCGCACCCACATGAAATGGGGCCCGGAGTACGCGAAGAAGCACGACCTCAGCTCGCTTCGCCTGCTGGGCTCGGTCGGTGAGCCGATCAACCCCGAAGCCTGGATCTGGTATCGGGAGAACATTGGCGGCAGCCGGACGCCGGTTGTCGACACCTGGTGGCAGACCGAGACCGGCATGATCCTGATCACGCCACTCCCCGGGGTGACGACGCTGAAGCCCGGCTCGGCGACCAAGACCTTTCCAACCGTCGAGGCGGCGGTCTACAACGACGCGGGGGAAGACGTGGGACCCGGCGGCGGAGGCTACCTGGTGATCAAAAGCCCCTGGCCGGCCATGCTCCGCGGGATCTTCCGGGATCACGAGCGATATCTCCAGACGTATTGGAGCAAGTTCAAGGGCGTCTACTTCGCTGGCGATGGGGCTCGCATCGACGAGGACGGCGACTTCTGGCTGCTCGGCCGGGTGGACGATGTCATGAATGTCTCTGCCCATCGGATCTCGACGATCGAGGTCGAAAGCGCGCTGGTCAGTCATCCAAAAGTCGCCGAGGCAGCCGTCTGTGGCCGCAGCGACAAGCAGACCGGTCAGGCGATCGTCGCCTTCGTCACCCTCAAGGGCGGAGCCGAAGGATCACCGGAGATGCTGGCCGAGTTGCGTGAGCACGTGGGGAAGAAGATCGGCAAGATCGCCGCACCCGCCAACATCGTCTTCACCCCCGAGCTGCCCAAGACCCGCTCGGGCAAGATCATGCGGCGGCTGCTTCGTGACGTGGCCGAGAATCGTCCGCTCGGCGACACGACCACGCTGGCGGACCCAGC
>DATNNA010000190.1:0-2418 GCA_035602075.1 Binatus sp. (SeqCode)
GCGCGCCTGATTCCACGGCTGGCCGCGGACGACTACACCGTCGACGAAAAGACGAAGTCGGCCGCACTGACCGAAGAGGGGATCGCGAAGATCGAGCGCTGGACCGGCATCAAGAACGTCTATGAGCTCGAGCACGTCGACGAGGCGCACCAGATCAACCAGGCGCTCAAGGCCTACACGCTCTTCAACCGCGACCGCGACTACCTGGTCAAGGACGGGGAGGTCATCATCGTCGACGAGTTCACCGGCCGGCAGCAGCCGGGTCGCCGCTGGTCGGATGGCCTGCACCAGGCGATCGAGGCGAAAGAGGGCGTCAAAGTCCAGCAGGAGACCCAGACGCTGGCCACCATCACCTACCAGAACTACTTCCGCCTCTACGCCAAGCTGGCCGGCATGACGGGCACCGCGGTCACCGAGGCAGAGGAGTTCGACAAGATCTACAAGCTGCAGGTGGCGGTCATCCCCACCCACAAGCCGATGATCCGGGACGATCACGCCGACCTCATCTACAAAACCGAGGACGCGAAGTTCAACGCGGTCGCCGACGAGATCCAGGAGGTCGCGAGCGCCGGCCGCCCGGTGCTGGTTGGCACCGTCTCGGTCGAGAAGTCCGAGCGCCTCGCGCGGCTGCTGGAAAAGCGAGGCGTGCGTCACGAGGTCCTCAACGCCAAGCAGCACGAGCGGGAGGCGCTGATCGTCGCCAATGCCGGTCAGCCGGCCGCGGTGACGATCGCGACCAACATGGCCGGCCGTGGCACCGACATCGTGCTCGGTCCCGGCGTGGCGGCCGGCGGCGGGCTCCACATCGTCGGCACCGAGCGGCATGAGAGCCGCCGCATCGACAACCAGCTCCGCGGCCGCGCCGGTCGCCAGGGTGACCCCGGCTCGTCGCGCTTCTTCCTGGCACTGGACGACGACCTGATGCGGATCTTTGGTGGCGAGCGCATCAAGGGCATGATGAACATGCTGCGGGTCGCCGACGACGAGCCGATCGAATCACGGCTGGTCTCGAAACAGATCGAAGGCGCCCAGACCAAAGTAGAGGGCCACAACTTCGATGCCCGGCGTTACCTGGTCGAGTACGACGACGTCATGAACAAGCAGCGCGAGATCATCTACGGCGAGCGTCGCAAAGTCCTCGAGGGCGCTGACCTCCGCGAGCAGGTCCAGGGATGGATCCGCAAGGCGGTGGAAGACGCCGTCAACGAGCACTGCGAGTCACGCCACCCCGACAACTGGGACCTCGAGGGCCTGGTCGCACAGCTGGGCGCCGTCTTCCCCTTGCCGCCCTTCAGCGAGCTCGCCGCCGACGAGTTCGGTGAGACCAAGGAAGCCGCGGTCGAACGCCTGATGGAGTATGCCGACGCAGCCTACAAGGCGAAGGAAGCGGAGATGACCGAGCCGATGATGCGGAAGATCGAGCAGTTCGTCGTGCTCAAGACCATCGACTCGAAGTGGATCAGCTACCTGACCGAAATGGAGCACTTCAAGGAAGGCATCGGGCTGCGCGCCTTCGGACAAAAGGATCCGCTGGTGGAGTACAAGAACGAAGCCTTCCAGGCGTTCCAGGAACTGCTCAACGGCATCCAGTTCGACATCGCCTCGACCGTCTTTCGGGTCCAGCTGGTGAAGGAGCCACCCACGCTGCCGCCGCCGGCCGCGCTGGCGACCGCGCGGGGCCGCCAGGCCGGGGCCGCCACCGCCACCGCGGCCGGTCCTAACGGTGGCGAAGGAAAAGCGGCGCCGGTGGCAGCCGGGAAGCTTGGCCGGAACGACCCCTGTTATTGCGGCAGCGGCAAGAAGTACAAGAAATGCCACGGCCGCTGAGCCCCGCGGACGTCAGGACTTCACCCGACGCATGTCCCTGAGGACCGGCGGAATCCTCCTGCCGAGGAAGTCGCCCAGGCTTCCGTCCTCGCGAACTTCGTAGTAGCCCGACTGACCGCCGCCGCCGTATCGGGCCCCGGCAACGATGACCAGCAGGGGGAGGATCAGCAGGACGGCTGGGACGTGGGCGAGGAAGAAGGCACTGAGAAGCAGGATGCCGAGAACCGCCGGGATCAGGCCGATCGTCCAGCGTCTCCGGTCGGTGATCAGAACGATGGGACGCTCGTCTGGTTCGGAGCCCTCTTTCGGGGTCCAGGTCATTCGGACCCACAGATTGGCTGGTAGCTTCGACTTGTCGAGCAGTGGCGAGACCTCTCGGGCAAGCTTACCCGGAGACCCTGGCCAGGTTCAGGAATGCCCGGGTTCGGGTAGGATTTCCGGCGATGACGAAAAAGAAAGCGACGAAGGCGGCACAGGCGGCACCGGAACCGAACGCGCCCAAGCCCGCGGCGGCAGGCGCGCCCGCGCCCCGCGCGCCGTTCCGCCGGCCGCAGAGCCTTAACTTTGCCGGCGTCGGCCGCAATGACATCT
>DATNNA010000191.1:0-8167 GCA_035602075.1 Binatus sp. (SeqCode)
GCAGCTCTACCAACAGAAGCAAGCGCTCGCCAGCGCCATCTTCACGAAGCAGATGGCGCCGGTCACCTACAACGCCGGCGTCGGCAAGCTCATCGTCGTCTCCCTCTCGCGCCAGGTGTTGACGGCCTACCAGGACGGAGCGGTCGTCCTGACGACGTTCGTCGCCACCGGGCGGCCTCAACTCCCGACGCCCCCCGGCGTCTACTCGATCTTTCACCGGTACTCGCCCTACAAGATGATCTCGCCCTGGCCTTACGGCAGCCCCTGGTGGTATCCGCCCTCCTGGACCAGCTTTGCGATGGAGTTCATCGGAGGCGGGTACTTCATTCACGACGCCCCCTGGCGCTCCTGGTATGGTCCCGGCGCCAACCTCTATAACGGCACCCACGGTTGCGTGAATGTGCCGTATAGCTCGATGGCCACGCTCTGGAACTGGGCGCCGATCGGCACCACCGTGGTCGTCCAGTACTAGCGCCCGATACCTTACTTATATAGTGCGGACCCCGCCCTGCCCTCCCCCCGCGAGCTGGGGAGGCAAAACGCTGTATCCGCAAAGGGGGAAGGAGCTGGGCGTTTAGGCGAAAACCGCATTGACGATCACGCCAAACTCTGCTATGATTTGAATTCGCCTAGCAGCTGCTAGGTCTTTTTTGTGTCTGGACCCTTTTATCCCCTGGAGATTCAATGCCTGCCCTAGCGTCGATCATCACCCTGCAGTGTCAAACCTGTAAGGAACGCAACTACACCACCGTCAAGAACAAGAAGAACGACCCCGACCGGCTCGAGGTCAAGAAGTTCTGCCCGCGGTGCCGGAAGCATACTGCCCACCGGGAAACCAAGTAGCGTGGCCGCAACCTTCTTATACTGTTGGCGCCCACCGGCACAGGGGTGTAGCTCAGTTGGTAGAGCAGCGGTCTCCAAAACCGCGGGTCGGGCGTTCGAGTCGCTCCACCCCTGCCAGACTCAGGTATAACTACCATGGCCAAGGCCGTTCCCACCGATCCGAGGACGAACAGAGTGCAACGCCCGACTCCTGCGCCGCGCCGGGGCCTCATTCGGAACTTCGAGGACATCATCGGCGAGCTCCGCAAGGTGATCTGGCCCAGCTGGGGCGAGCTGCGCACAATGACGTTTGTCGTGATCGTGACCGTGGTAGTGGTATCCCTGTTGCTTGGACTGATCGACTACGTACTGACGCAAACCCTCGTGAAACTGGAGTTCCCCAAAGTTGGCTGAGGCAGAGTTGAGCGGCGCTCCGAACGGCACGCCGCAAGAGGCGAAGAGCACACCCGCCGCGCCGGCCAAGGCGCGCGGCCGCCGACCCGCTCCTAAAGAAGCGGCGGAAGCCGGCCGCGTCTGGACGGGCGAGCGAGTCACGGTCGGCGAAGGCCATCCAGCCCCGCCGGAAACGCCCTCATCGCCACCGGTCGCGATTGTCCCCGCCGGCGAGGCTAAGCCAGTTCCCGCCGAGGGCGAGGCACACTGGTACGTCGTCCATGCCTATTCCGGTCACGAAGAAAAGGTGCGCAACAACTTGATGAAGCGCGTCGACTCGATGGACATGCACGATCGGATCTTCGAGGTGTTGGTCCCCACGGAGGACGTGATCGAGATCAAAGACGGCCAGCGCCGTCACGTCGCCAAGCGGACCTTCCCCGGCTACATCCTGGTCAACATGATCATGTCGGACGAGTCCTGGTACGTCGTGCGGAACACGCCGGGCGTGACCAGCTTCGTCGGCTCCGGCAACAAGCCGGTGCCGCTGCAGGAGAAAGAGATCAAGTCGATCCAGAAGCAGATCAAGGCCGAGGCGCCCAAGGTTCGCGTCGAGTACCAGGTGGGCGAGAACGTCCGGGTTATCGATGGGCCGTTCTCAGACTTCCACGGCAAGGTCGATGAGATCAACGCCGACAAGGGCAAGCTCAAGGTGCTTGTCAACATGTTCGGCCGCGAGACGCCGGTCGAGCTGGACCTCCTCCAGGTGGAGCGCTTGAAGTAATGGGAAAGAAGAAAGTCAAGGCCATCGTCAAGATCCAGATGGAGGCGGGCAAGGCCACGCCCGCGCCGCCCGTCGGCACCGCACTCGGCCCGCACGGCGTCAACATCATGGAGTTCGTCAAGACCTACAACGACCGGACCGCGTCGATGGCCGGCCAGGTGATCCCCGTCGAGATCACGATCTTCGAGGACCGCAGCTTTATCTTTGTGACCAAGACCCCACCCGCCGCTGCGCTGTTGAAGAAGGCGGCCGGCGTCGAGAAGGGCTCGGCCAAGCCGAACAAGGAGAAGGTCGGCAAGGTCAGCAAGCAGCAGGTGCGTGAGATCGCGCAGCTCAAGCTCAAAGACCTCAACGCCTACGACGTGGAGGCGGCGATGAAAATGATCGAGGGCACCGCGCGCTCGCTCGGCATCGAGGTGTCTGCCTGATGCCGCAGGCGCGTGGCAAGAAATACAAGGAAGCCGCGAAGGCGATCGAGCGCACCGAGCAATACGCGCCCGACGATGCGGTACGCCTCGTGCTGAAGAGCTCGACGTCCAAATTCGACGGCTCGATCGAGGCGCACCTCCGCTTGGGTGTCGACCCGCGGCACGCCGACCAGATGGTCCGCGGCTCGGTGGTGTTGCCGCACGGCACCGGGAAGAAGCGCCGCGTCCTTGTCTTCGCCACGGGCGAGAAGGCCCGCGAGGCCACCGAGGCTGGTGCCGATTACGTCGGCGCTGAAGACCTGGTTAAGCGGATCCAGGAAGGCTGGCTCGACTTCGACGTCGCCCTAGCGACCCCGGACATGATGGGACAGGTTGGCCGGCTGGGCAAGATCCTGGGGCCGCGCGGCCTGATGCCGAACCCGCGCGCGGGCAGCGTCACGTTCGACATCGGCCGGGCGGTGAAGGACATCCAGGGCGGCCGGATCGAGTATCGCGTCGATAAGACCGGCATCATCCACACCAACATCGGCAAGGCCTCCTACACCGAGGCGCAGCTGAAAGATAATTTCGCCGCCCTGATGGACGCCGTGGTGCGCGCCAAGCCGAGTTCCGCCAAGGGACAGTACCTGCGATCCGTCTACCTCTCGCCGACGATGGGGCCGAGTGTGCCCGTTGACCCGGCCGCCGCCGGTCGCATGAGCTAGCCAGAAACCGGCGGCCGATGGCTAACACGAAAACCGGCGATCCCGCGGTCGATACCTTCCTCAAGGGCTACACCCCCCAGGTGAGGGAGATCGCCGTCAAGGCGCGCGAGGCGATCCTCTCGGTGCTGCCGGACGCCACCGAGAAGGTCTTTGTGGGCTGGAAGGTGATCCAGTATGGCGCGGGGGCCGGTCGCGAAGACGTCTTTGCGGTCCTCTCGCTGCAGAAGGAGAGGGTCAATCTTGGTCTGGCCAACGGCGCCGGGCTGCCAGATCCGGACGGGCTGCTCGAAGGGACAGGGGTCGGCATCCGGCATGTCAAATTGACGTCGCCCGAAGCCGCGGGCGCCCCGGCGGTCAAAGAACTGATTCGCGGCGCCCTGTACGCAACGAAGAACGGCGCCTGATATACTCACGCTCCACAACTGAATAGCCGAAGACCGCTGGTGCCGGCCCGACCGGCTCAATGTCCAGCGCAGGCGAGCAGGATGCGATAACGGCCTCCTCGCCTGTTGAGCGAAGGAGGTTTTTTTATTGGCCACAGGACTCAAGAAGAAAGACGAGAAGATCGATAAGAAGGCGGAGAAGGCCGCGACCGTCGCGGACATCACCGCCCGGCTGAAGGCCACCTCGACCGCGGTGCTCGCCGATTATCGCGGCATGACGGTCGGCCAGATGCGAGACCTGCGCAGCAAGCTGCGCGGCGGCGGCATCGAGATGATCGTGGTGAAGAACACGCTGGCGCGCCGCGCCGCGAAGGCCGCCGGCTACGAATCGCTCAACGCGGAGCTGGTCGGGCCGATCGCGATGCTGTTCGCCGTGGACGACGTCTCGGCGCCGGCCCGCATCCTCAACGAGTTCATCCGCGCCAACCGCAAGATGGTAATCAAGGCCGGCCTGCTCGAAGGCCAGGTGATCAAGGCCGACGCCGTCACGGAGCTGGCCGACCTCCCCTCGCGCGAGGTTCTGCTCAGCCGCCTGCTGGGCGCGATGCAAGCTCCGCTCGGCAACCTGGCCAGCATCCTGCAGGCCCCGCTTTCCACCTTCGCGCGTACCCTCGATGCCGTTCGCACTCAAAAAGAATCGCAGTCACCGGCCCCAGCGCCGGCCACAAGTTAGGAGGAACCAATGGCAAAAGTCAGTGTCGACGATTTCGTATCCGCGTTGAAGGAGTGGACCGTGGTGGACGTCATGAACGCCATCAAGGCCATCGAAACCGAGTTTGGCGTGACGGCGGCGGCCCCGGTCGCGGCGGCGGCAGCGCCGGCTGCCGGTGGTGGGGCGGGTGCCGCGGCACCGGAAGCCGAGCAGACGGAGTTCCAGGTGGTGCTGACCTCGGCCGGCGACGCCAAGATCGGCGTGATCAAGGTCGTGCGCGAGATCACCGGCCTGGGCCTCAAGGAAGCCAAGGACCTGGTGGACCAGGCCCCCAAACCGGTCAAGCAGGGTGTCAACCGCGAAGAAGCCGAAGCCGTCCTGAAGAAGCTGAAGGACGCGGGCGCCGGCGCCGAGATCAAGTAGCGGGGAAGGGGATTGATCCCCTCCCCACCCTTCCCCCGGGGAAGCTGAGCTAGTGGCCAGGCACCTGATCGCGGCGCAGGGCCCGTTGGTCGAGGCTACGGCTGAGTCCATCGCAGCCTGCCTCGTGGAGGCCAAGCAGGGATTCTGGCTCGACATCGAGAGTCCAGATGATTCCGACTACGAGCTGCTCGAGAAGACCTTCAAGTTTCACCCCCTCGCGCTCGAGGACATCCGCCACCAGAATCAGCGACCGAAGCTCGATGAGTACACGGGTTACGTCTTCGTCGTCCTCTTCACCGCCGAGTTCGATGGCGAGCGGATCCAGATCCGCGAGCAGCACCTCTTTCTTTCACCCCAGTACCTGGTGAGTGTTCATCTCGAGCCCTCGCCGCCGCTCGATCGGCTCCGAGAGCGGATCACTGCAAATCCCGACCTGGCCCACCGCAACCTGCCGTTTCTGTTTTACCTGGTGGTTGATCAGCTGGTCGACTCGATCTTCCCCGTGATCGACCAGGTGGATGACGCCACCGAGCACCTCGAGGAGGCCATCGTGACGAAGGCTGATCCGGCCAGCCTTGGCAGTCTCACCAACCTGAAGCGGGCGGTGATCGACTTGCGCAAGGTCCTCGGAGCGCAGCGGGACGTCTTCCAGCGGCTGACCACCCACACGGTCGGGTTGGAAGGGGGCCAGGACATGACGATCTACTACCGCGACGTCTACGACCACATCATCCGCCAGTACGAGACGGTTGACTCGCTGCGCGATCTGCTCACCAGCGCGATGGACGTCTACCTGTCGACGGTGTCCAACCGTCTCAATCTTCGGATCACCCGCCTGACGGTTTTCGCGACACTCTTTCTCCCGCTGACCTTCCTGACGGGGTTCTTCGGGATGAACTTCGCCTGGCTGGTGGCCCACATCGCGCCGGCCTGGACTTTTTGGGTGCTGGCTGTCGGGGTGATGCTGGCAACGACGGCCCTCCAGCTCCTCTATTACCGCCGGCGAGGCTGGATCTGACCGACGGCCAGGTCGGTAATCCGGCAGGGAATGTCGGCGTCCTCATCGAGGTGGTAGCTCGCGCAGAGCCGGTGATAGCCGTCGGCGACGATCAGCGGGACCTCGGCGCTAACTGCCCCCGAACCAGCAGCACGGGCGACAGCTGCCTTCCGGATTTGACCTTTTTGAGATCGCGAGCGACGTGAGCGTTTTCAGGCGTGAGCGCCGGTAAGCGGCTGGCGCGAAGCAGATCCTTTGCCTTTCGGCGCACGAGCGGCGCCGCCCGGAGCCGGCGGACGACTCGCTTGGCGCTGGCCGGCGGCATGAGCAGGCTCAGATACGCCTCGGCCGCCGGGGAGTCGTGGTCGTCAGGCTCGTCCTTCCAGCTCTCCCGGGGCCCGCTGGGCATGCCGGGAGCGTACTACGGGCGCAGCCACCTACCTAAGCTTTGGCCGGCCGGGGGCGTTGTTCTTCCTGGAGGGCCGAGTATGTTCCGCTGGATGGTGTTCTTCGTTGTGATCCTGGCCGGGATTCTGGCCTTCGTGACCTGGGTCATGGGCGTGCCGATTCCGGGCCTTTCCCAGTTCGGGATCCAGCAGCCGACGTCGCCCTGGGGGCCCTGAAGGAGGGCCGGCCCGGAAGCCCAGGCGGACTTGGCGAAGGCCTTCCCCTTGGGGGAAGGGAGTGCTAGACTAACCGCCGATTAGTCTGACGGATCTCAGATCGGCGACCTGACCCGATTCCCGCCCCAGGGAACCCGCCCTGGGCCGCTCGCGAAGCTGTACCGGTTTCGCGGCGAACATGTTTGCGCGCTTGACAGCCTGGGTAGGCTACTGTTACTATTGCCGTTCGGTGCTTCCAGGGTTGCTCTTCCGCGTCCCTAGCACCATTAGCCTGCCCACCATTTTTTCCTGCTTCATCTGAAAGGAGAGTCTATGATTCAGCCTTCCTCTAACGGCTCTCGCATCACCTACGGTCGTATTCCGGACATGCTCCCGGTCGCCGAGTTGATCGAGACCCAGATCCGCTCGTTCAACTGGTTCAAGCGCGAGGGGCTCCGAGAGCTGTTCGAAGAGATCAACCCGATCACCGACTACACCGGCAAGAACTACGAGCTCAAATTCCTGGACTACGAGTTCGGCCAGCCGAAGTTTGACAAGGAGGAGTGTCGCAACCGCGACATGACCTTCGCGGCGCCCCTGCGCATCAACACCCGCCTGACGATCCGAACCGGCGAGAACGCGGGCGAGATCAAGGAATCGGAAGTCTTCATGGGTGACTTCCCGATCATGACCGAGGAAGGCACCTTCATCGTCAACGGCACCGAGCGGGTGGTCGTCTCCCAGCTGGTCCGTTCCCCTGGCATCTACTTCACCAGCAGTGAGGACCGGGCGTCGGGCCGGATGCTCTACGCCGCCAAGCTCATCCCCAACCGGGGCGCCTGGCTCGAGATCGAGACCTCGGGCAAGGACGTGTTGACGGTCAAGATCGACCGCAAGCGGAAGATTCCGGTGACGACGCTGGTGCGGGCGCTCGGCTACGGCAGCAACAACGAAATCAAGGCGCTGTTCGCCGACGTCGACAGCAACGCCGAGCACAAGTTCATCCAGTCGACCCTGGAGAAGGACTCCTCGACCGACGTCAACGACGCCCTGGTCGAGATGTACAAGAAGATCCGCCCCGGTGACCCGCCAACCGTCGACAACGCGCGGGCGCTGATGACGGCGCTGTTCTTCAACCCGCGCCGCTTCGATCTCTCGAAGGTGGGTCGCTTCAAGCTGAACCGGCGACTGGGCCTGGGAACGGACATGAATGTCCGCACCCTCTCCAACGACGACTTCATCGCCATCATTCGAAAGCTGATCGAGCTGAACAATGGGACCGGCGAGCCGGACGACATCGACCACCTGGGCAACCGCCGCGTGCGCGCCGTCGGCGAGCTGCTGCAGAACCAGTTCCGCATGGGCTTGATCCGGATGGAGCGCATCATCAAGGAGCGCATGACGATCTGCGACGCGGCCACCGTGACCGCGGCGAGTTTGATCAACGCGCGGCCTGTGGTGGCGGCTATCAAGGAGTTCTTCGGGTCGAGCCAGCTCTCCCAGTTCATGGATCAGACGAATCCGCTGGCCGAGCTGACGCACAAGCGCCGCCTGTCGGCGTTGGGGCCCGGCGGCCTCTCGCGCGAACGCGCCGGGTTCGACGTCCGCGACGTCCACCATTCGCACTACGGCCGCATCTGCCCGATCGAAACGCCGGAAGGTCCGAACATCGGCCTGATCGGCTCCCTGGCGACCTTCGCGCGCGTCAACGAGTACGGCTTCATCGAGACGCCGTTCCGCCGCGTGTACAGCACCATGCCCGCCGACAAGGCGCATCGCGACAAGCTGGCCGGCCGGACGCTGCGCGATGACGTCCTGGATCCGGCCAACCGGAAGACCAAGCTCGCCAAGAAGGGCGATCTGCTCGACCGCGACATGGTCGAGTCGCTCGTCAAGGCGAAGGCCGGCGATGTTCCGAT
>DATNNA010000192.1:0-9380 GCA_035602075.1 Binatus sp. (SeqCode)
CGACGATCGGGCCATCCCGCATCCGGGAATTGGTCCAGCGCGCCCGGAGTTAAGTCCCGGGCGAGACGGGCAGCGCCCGGCGTGCTTCCAGGTTGCGCCAGGTGTCGGCCGGCTTGTCGACGCAGAGCAGGACGACATCGCCGGGGGTGGCGCGGCCGAGCGCGGCATCGATGGCCGGCCCCTCGTCGATGATGATTTCGGCGCTTTGCACACGACTTTCGGCGGCGGTCTTGATCCCCTCCATCACGTGGTCGGCGATCTCGCCCCGCTGCCGGCCCCGCGGGTTCGCGTCTTCGCGCACGATCAGGATGTCGAAGACACGCGCCGCCACCCGTCCGAGCTCGCGCATGTCCTCGTCCCGGCGATCGCCCGGCGTGGCAATCACGGCGATGCGTCGGCCCGGCTCCGGCCCATTGACGCCCGGCGCGGTCAGCCGTTCCACGAAGTCGCCGGCGAGCGCGAGGCCATGCGGGTTGTGCGCGTAGTCGACGATCACCTTCACGCCGTGCAGCTCGAACATGTTGAGCCGGCCGGGTGCTTCGTGGAACGACGGATGGAAGCTGCGCAGCCCCTGGCGGATGTCGTGGAGGTGGGCGCCCGCGGCGTGAGCGGCCGCCGCCGCGGCGAGCGCGTTCTGGACGTTCGCCCGCGCCCGACCCTCGAAGGTCGCCGGGATCAAGTGCACCCAGGCGATCTGGGTGCTCCGCCGACCCTCGCGCAGCATTATCATCTCGCCGCCGCCGGCTTGCTTCTGGATGACGAACGCCTTGCGGCCGCGGCCCACCCAGCGCTCCACCAGCGGGTTGTCGTCGCGCATCGAGAAGAGAATCACCGACCCGCTGCAGTGCGTCCGCATCTCGGCAACGAGCTCGTCATCGGCGTTGAGCACGGCGGTGCCGCTGCGCGGGACGGCCTCGACGATCACCCGCTTGATCGCCGCCAGCTGCCGCAAGGAGTTGACCTCCTTCAGCCCGAGGTGGTCGCCGGTGACGTTCAACACGACCGCGACATCGTTGGCGCTGTAGCCAAGCCCCTCGCGCAGGATGCCGCCGCGGGCGACCTCGAAGACGGCGAAGTCGACGCGGGGATTCTGGAGCACCATGCGCGCGGAGCGCGGGCCGCTGGCATCGGCCTGCTTGACCAGCCGGCCGTCGATATAGATGCCGTCGGTGGTCGTCATCCCGACCTTGTAGCCGAGGCCTCTGACGATGTGGGCGATGATCCGGGCGGTGGTCGTCTTGCCGTTCGAGCCGGTGACCGCGATGATCGGGATGCGCGACGGCGTTCCCTGGGGGAAGAGCAGGTCGATGACCGCCTTAGCGACGTACTGCGGCTCGCCTTCCGTGGGGTGGGTGTGCATCCGAAAGCCTGGAGCGGCGTTCACCTCGACGATCGCCCCGCCGGTCTCCCGTACCGGCTGGGAGATGTCGGGCGTCAGGAAGTCGATGCCCGCCACGTCGAGGCCGACGACCCGTGCCGCCTCTTCGGCGATCTCGACGTTGTCATGGTCCGCCTCCATGGTGCGGTCGATCGAGATGCCGCCGGTGGACATGTTGGCGGTGGCCGCCAGCTTGACGAAGGCGTCCTTGGGCGGAATCTCGTCGAGGCCGAATCCCTGCCGTTTGGCCAGCTCCTCGGCGGCCTCATCGATCTTGATGCGGGTCAGCACCTTTTCGTGACCGATGCCGCGCCGTGGATCGCGGTTGGTGATGTCGACCAGCGCGCGCACGGTGTGCTCGCCGTCACCGATGACGTGCGCCGGGACGCGCTCGGCAACCGCGACCATGTGACCGTCGATGACGAGAACGCGATAGTCATTGCCCTTGATGAAGCTCTCCACCACGACGACGCCGCTGCGCGTCTGGCGGATCGCCCGCTCGTAGCCGCGCCGCACGTCATCCTCCGTGCGCAGGTCGAGGCTCACGCCGCGCCCGTGGTTGCCGTCGAGTGGCTTCAGGACCACCGGGTAACCGATGCGGACGGCGGCCGCGACGGCCTCGTCCGCCGACCGCACGGTATCGCTTCTCGGCACCGGCAGCCCGGCGGAGGCGAGCAGCGACGTGGTCAGCTTCTTGTCCCCGGCGATGTCGACGCCCAGCGCCGAGGTGCGGGAGGTCATGGTGGCGCGGATCCGCTGCTGATACTTGCCCTGGCCGAGCTGGACGAATGACTGGTCGTTGAGCCGGATGAAGGGGATGTCCCGACGAGCGGCCTCGTCGAGAATCGATTGCGTCGAGGGGCCGAAGGCCGCCTCGTCTGCGAGCAGCACCAGGCTCTCCAACTCCGCGATGAAGTCGAAGGTGGGGTTCACCTGCACCAGGTGATTGAGCAGTCGAACGGCGAGCTTCCCGGCCGCCAGCCCGACCTGCTCCTCGTTGTAGCCGTAGATCACGTTGTAGGTGCCGGGGGTGCCAGCCCGCCTGGTCTTGCCGCGGGTCGTGGTCGCACCGGTTTCGCGCTGGAGCTCGAGCGCGACATGCTCGGCGACGTGGCCCAGCCACGTCCCGTCGCGGAGGCGCTCGATGAAACCGCCGGGCCGGTGGAGCGAGCACCCGTGATCCTTGAGGCCCGGCAGCAGGTCGATCAACGCGCCGTTGAAGGCCGGCACGGTGTTCGACGGCCAGTGCTCGAGCGAGCCGAGATCGACGAGCAGGCGGATCGCCGGGTCGTACGACCAGAAGTTGGGGCCGCGAAGCACCTGGCTTTCGAGGATCTTGAGGTCGGGTCTTATCGGCGGTTTGTTCTCGACAGGCTCGTGCTTGGCATCCTCGTCGCGCTCGACTCGCGTCTCCATGCGCGACTTGCTCACTCCGACGCCTTGCGATCCTCGAGGCGGCGCACCATCTTCCTGATGCGGCCCTGCGCCAACTGCGCGATGTGCTCGTTCTTGGCGACGACCAGGGGCAGGACGCGGCGCGCGCGCAGGTCGAATCGGTAACCGGAGGGAAGGGAGTGGAGGCGGGCGTTCGACACCATCATCGGCTTGTGACCCGTCGTCTGGAATGCGTCGGTGACCACATCGGAGCCATCGATGATCGTCACCGAGCCGCGGCCGATCACCTCGAGGACGTCGTTGGCGTCGATGATGGCGGCGGTGTCCTCGTCGAGGCCCAGTCCGATCAGTGAGGGCGATTGCGCCACGACGGCGAGCAGCCGGCCGAGGCGCGTGCGCTGCTCGAAGTGCTGATCGACCACCACGTTGACCAGCAGCCCCAGGCCGACCGAGACGTTCGCCATTCGATGTTTCGGCGTGGCGCCCGAGCTGCCGAACGCCATCATGTGGGTGGCGACCGCACTCGCGCCTGCCGATGTTCCGGCCACGACGACCCCGCGGCCGTGGGCGTCGAGGATGGCGCCGCCCAGCTTGGTTCCGCCGATCACGGAGGACAGCCGCAGCTGGTTCCCGCCGGTCATGAAGATGCCGGTCACGTCCTTGAGCGCCTCGATCGTGCGCGGATCGTTTGCCTCTTCGCGAGTCTCCGGGCGTAGTCCGGTGACTTTGCCGACGCCGACGCGGGCGAAGATCTGGCGGTACAGCTCCGTCGCCGCGTCGCCGAGGGCGGAGGCGGTGCTGATCACCGCGATGCGGGCCTGATCGCCGCCCGCAAGCTGGACGAAGCGCGACAGGATGACCCGCTCACCCAACTTGTCCTCGGCGCCGCCGATGACCATGACCGGCCCGACCGGGCCTCCGTCAGTGGTGGGAGCAAGCCGCTGGGGGGCCGAGGCGTCCGTCATTCACGACAGTGTACCGGCGGTCGTATTGCGGCGCTTCGAGATTCCGTGGGACTATACGAGAATCGTAGAATAGCGATATCAGGTATTGAGTACGATGATCCACCCAGACGCGGCTCCGGCGGAGCGCCCCCTCCCCAACCGCGGAAAGTCACGCCAGGCGAACGAGCTGTTGCCCCGTGTGCTCGAGGTGCTGCCGGTCGGAATTGCGCTGTTCGAGCTGGGGGGTGACGAATTCCGGTTCCGATACGGCAACCAGGTGTTCGCCCGGGTGCTGGATCTGGACGGACTGCCCGACGACGGGAAGCCGCTCGGTGAGGTGTTCAATCGGGACGAGCACGACGCGATCATCGAGCTCTTCCGGCTCGTCCGGGTCAGTCGCGAACCGCAGAGCTACTTCGCGGCGCAGGGCGGGGAAGGCCCGACCACGAACCGGATCTTGAATATCGATGCCTACCCGCTGCTGAAGGTCGGTCGGGTGAGTCACGTCCTGGTCCTGGTCGAACAGACGCAGGAGAAGCTGCAGGCGCGGCACCGGCAGCAACTCGAAGCCAACCGGCTCCGAAAGAAGGCGGACCAGTTGGCCGGACTGGAGAAGGCGAAGTCGGAATTCTTGCGGCTGGCGTCTCACGAGCTTCGCGGACCGGCGGCCACGCTTGGTGGTTACCTCTCGATGATCGAAGACGAATCGTTGGGGCCGATCCCGCAGCGGTTGCGCCCGGTGCTGCCGATGTTGAAAGCGAAGGCGGCCCAGATCAATCTCCTCGCCAACGAGATGGTGGAAGCAGCGCGGCTCGAGGATGGCCGGGTGCAGCTGAAGCGCAAGCGGGTCGACCTCGGCCAGATTGTCCGTCGAAGTGTCGGCGCGGCGGAAACGACAGCCACGCCGCGGCATCGGGTGCGTTTTGACGACCGCGTCGGCGGTGAGCTATGGGTGCTCGGCGACGTCCTGCGCCTGGAGATCATCATCGCCAACCTGCTCGACAACGCCATCAAGTACTCGCCAAAAGGGGGCGATGTCACCGTGCACCTGTCGACGTCCGGCGATGTCGCTGTCCTGAAGGTACGGGACCAGGGCATCGGGATCGCTCCCGAGGACATGGATCGGCTGTTCGTGCGCTTCAGCCGGCTCTCGACCCTCAACGATGTGCCCGGCACCGGGCTGGGCCTCTACCTGGCGAGAGAGCTGGCCCGCCTGCACAAGGGCGAAATCGTTGCGGTGTCGAAACCCGGCGAAGGGAGCGAGTTCGTCCTGAGCCTCCCACGTGAGCCTGCCAGCAGATAAGCAGCTGACACTGGAGGCGCTGCGCGTGGCGGCGGCGAGCTGCCGCGCCTGTGATCTCTACAAAACCGGAACCCAGACGGTGTTCGGTGAGGGATCGGAACACGCGCAGGTCATGTTCGTAGGAGAGCAGCCCGGCGATCGGGAGGACATCGAAGGCAAGCCGTTCGTCGGTCCGGCCGGGCGTGTGCTCGATGCGGCGCTCGAGGAGGCGAGGATCGATCGCAGCCAGGTCTACGTCACGAACGCCGTCAAGCATTTCAAGTGGAAGCCGCAGGGAAAGCGCCGCTTACACCAGAAGCCGAACGCGGCCGAGGTCAACGCCTGCCGCCCCTGGCTGGATGCCGAGATCGCGGCGGTGAAACCGCACCTCCTTGTCCTGCTCGGGGCGACCGCCGCCCAGGCGCTCCTCGGTCGCGACTTCCGGGTGAGCCTGCAGCGCGGCCAGCTGATCGAGCGACCCGGTCTGCCGCCGATGATGGCGACCGTGCATCCCTCGTCGATCCTCCGCGCGCCCGATGAAGAGACCCGCGAGCTCGAGCTGCGCGCCTTCGTGCAGGATCTCAAGCGCATCGCGCAGTACCTCCAGCGCTAGGTCAGCGCCAGAGCAATCGCCAGAGGCCGGCGCGGCCGAGCGCGCGACCCACGATCTTGTTCTTTGCCCGGCGGGCGATCCGACGCGGGTCGCCCGAGGCCAGCGTCGAGATATCGTTGGCGAGCCGGGCTGCCGCGTACATCTGGGAGACCAGCCCGCGACGCCTCATCCAAAGACCTCGCCGATCAGTCCGGTGGCATCGCGTTCCAGCTCGCCTCGCTCCGCCTCGTGCGCCTCGATCACCTGGAGGAGTTGCTGCGCCTGGGCCGGGTCGCGAAGTCCGAGGACCAGTCCGAGCGACAGCCAGTAGTCGGCGGTTTCGAGCAAATTCGCGTGGACCTCGTCCGGCGTCTCCGCCAGGACCTCGCTCATCGAGCCGATCAGCGCCCGACCGTACTGGGACCATTGCGCATCGACGGAAGCTTTCATGCGAACAGGGTAAACTGGCTACCGCCTCCGCGGGGAGGTGGCAGAGTGGTCGAATGCGAGCGCCTGCTAAGCGCTTGAGCGGGTGTTTCCGCTCCCCGGGTTCGAATCCCGGCCTTCCCGTATTACTTCGGCCGTCGTAGGGGCCGGGATAGTCGGAGCACGACCAGTCCAGATGTCGACCTCCGGAAGTCCGTGCATGCCCAGCGTCTGGGCGATCTCGCCGCAGTGATAGGCGTCGTGGGTGATCATCCGCATCAGCACGGATTGGCGAGAGTGGAGCTGCACCTTGCCGTTGATCTCGCGGTGGAATTCGTCCTGGAGCATCGCCGGCGTCCATCGATCGAGGCAATCGTTGACGATCGTCCAGGTTAATTCGAGCGCTGAGACGAGCTCCCTCGCTTGGCGCGGATGGGTCAGGTCGTCTTCCCATCCCATGCCAGCGGGATCGGTAAACGGAGTCCGTTCGGCGCCGGGCTCCTTGAGGATATGACACAGCCAGTACACGCGGGCTCCGGCGGTGTGGGCGGTGATCGCCCAGATCGGCCAGAGGTCGGGTGCGGCTCGCAGGGCGAGCTGCTCGGGGGAAAGGGCGCCGATCCTCTCGATGAGGCGATCATTCGCGAATCGCCATCCGTCATAGAAGGGTGCGACGCTCTGCGGGATAGTCATCATGTCTCGCCTACTTTACGGCGACGAGCGAGATGAGCGTCTTCGCGTCGTTGATGGCGTGGCCCTCCATATCGTTGTTGAAGTAGACGAAGACATCCAGCCCGCGTCGGCGCCAGTCGATGACGCGATCGGCCCACGGCTGCAGCGCTCGCCGGCCATAGCCAAGCCCGTCAGGGGGGCAGATGCATCCTTACATATGCGAAGCCGCTGGTGATCTCGAACGATTTGGGCATCTTTGGATGATCGGGGATGCAGAGCGCGATCCGGTGGGCGCGAAGCAGTTCGAAGACCGACGGCACGAGCCACGAGTCGTGCCGGACCTCGATCGTGAAGCGCACGTCTGCCGGCAGCATGCCGACGAAACGCTCGAGGCGCTCCTGGTCGAGACGAAAGTCCGCCTGCAGCTGGAAGAGGATAGGCCCCAGCTTGTCGCCGAGGCCGAGTGCCGCGCCGACGACAAGGTCGACGGACTTCTGCTCGACGGCGAGCCGCTTGAGGTGGGTGACGTAGCGGCTACCCTTGACGGCAAACAGGAAGCCCGGTGGGGCCTGGTCACGCCACGCTTCAAAGCGCTCCCGCGGCGGCTGCCGGTAGAAGGAGTTATTGAGCTCGACGGTGTTGAAGTGCTTCGCGTAGAAGGCGAAGTGCTCTCGTGCCGGCATCTTCTCCGGGTAGAAGACCTTCAGCCAGTGTGGATACGACCAGCCCGAGCAGCCGATTCGGATATCGCCTGCCATTGACGATCATTCTGCGAAAGCGCGCCGAGGTCAGGCGGCAGGGGCAGTATCGGGTGCGCGCACGCGGTAGTAGTCGTAGACCGGTGGTATCGCGAGCAGCCGTCCGTCATCCGCGCGGGCCAATTTCCACCCACCCTCGTGCGCCATCCAATGATGTCGATGACATAGGAGGATCAGATTCGGTAGCTCCGTAGCGCCGCCCTGAATCCAATGAACGAGGTGGTGGGCGGCGCTGAAGGAAGCCGTGCGTTCACAACCCGGCCACTGGCAGTGCTGGTCGCGAGCGTTCAGCGCGCGGCGGGTTGGGGCGGAGACCGAGCGAGTCGCTCGACCGACATCGACCACGACGGAGCCCGGACCGAACACGACCCGCGTGATGCTGGCGTCGCACGCCAGCCGCTGCACGGTCAACGAAGAGATCGGAAGCGAGAACTCCATGTCGGCGGCGGGCGATCCCGGCAGCCCGCGCAGCGTTTCGAGCGACGTCGTGACCTGCAGGTGCGGGCGTTGGCTCGCATGCTGCGGCACCAGGCCGGCATCGAGCGAATGAAGCGATAGCTCGACGACCGCATCGCCCTGGCGACGCTCGAGGCAGCGATCGTCGCCCTCGCCCATCGGCTGCGCGAGCGGCTCGATGGCCGTCCGCAGGGCCGCTCCACCGATCGGGTCCAGCTGGCCGCTAATTTGAACCGACCCATCCTCCCAGACGGTGAATTGCAGCCGGCGTTCCTCGACCGCGATGCGCTGCTCCATCGCGACGCCTTCCGGGTCGAGCGCGTGGCGCATGCGCATGCAGTAGTGCCAGAGCCGCCCGGCCGAGCATTCCCGGGCGCGATCGAGGAGGTCATCTTCGACAAAGGCGGTTTCCGGCGTCGACTCCACGAGGGCGCTCGAGGTGCGCGCGATCACCGACAGGTGGGCAAAACCGATTTCGCCGGCGGCAACCGCATCGGTGCACTTCGGGAGTTGGTGCAGTTGCTCGCCGACGTTGATGGCGTCGTACGCGGCGCTGCGTGTCGTCTTGCAGTTGTGCCGGATCCACTCGCCCGCCGTCGGCGCGTCCAGTCGATCCCCGGCATCATCGTCGTTTGCAAACTGCGCAGCCAGCTGTGCCGCGGCTTTCGAGAACTCGAGTTTGACTCGATCACTCACGTATCCGAGCCGTTTGAGCGTTGCGGTGACGTCGTTGGATGGCAGGCCGGCGATCCGATCCAGGAATCGATCGACCTCGCGCACGACCTCCGGCTCAGGAAGGTCAGTTTGGGCATGGGCGGGGACGGCGCTCATCGAGTCTTGCAAAAGAGCGGGGACGTCCGCCACATGCTCAGCTCCAGCCGACCGCACGAGCGGCGAAGCAGCTCGACTTCCCGCTCAACGCTCTCGCCGAGTCCCTGCCCTTGGTACTGGCGGATGTCCTCTTCCGCCAGAGCCAAAAGCCGTTGTCCGAGCACTCTCTTCTCTGCCGAGACTCCCCCTACCCCCATCGTCATGAAGACATTATACGAACATATGTTCGTAGTGTCAAGGACTTTGAGGTGGGTCGAACGAGGTGAGAGAATCCCCTTCGTGGTCACCGCCATCGTGCTGATCGAGGCGGAGCGGGCAGCCATCGCCAAGCTCGGTCCCGCCCTCGCCGACGTCCCAGGCGTTGCGGAGGCCTACTCGGTGACCGGCGAATTCGATTTCGTGGTGATCGTCCGGGTCAAGAATCACGAAGAGATCGCCGACGTCGTGACCTCGCGGTTGTCGCAGGTCCCGGGGATCGTCAAGACCCACACACATGTCGCCTTCAAGGTCTACTCGAAGCACGACCTCGAGGCGATGTTCAGCGTCGGCCTGCAGGAAGCGCGCTAAGCGGCGCCCTCGCCGGCTTGACGAACGAACATTTGTTCGATAAGATCTGACCAGCCTCAGCGTCTGGTCTTGCGTCCCC
>DATNNA010000193.1:0-6915 GCA_035602075.1 Binatus sp. (SeqCode)
TGGTCCGGTTCGGAATCACCTGGCTCTGCGGCGAGGCCCAGGCACTCAGCTGGCTCGCAAGCGGGCGGTTGTGGAAGTACGCCGTTGATTCCTCGGCCGACTGCGTGACCACCGGGCCCGCGACGCGAACCTGCCGCCCCAGCTTCGGCCAGTAGATCACCAGTGCCGCCCGTGGATTCTCCGCCAGCTCGCGACCCTTCTCGCTGTGGTAGTTGGTGAAGAAGCCGAAGCCACGCTCGTCGACTCCTCGCAACAGCACCATCCGGGCCGACGGCTCGCCGGATCGCGTGCTGGTCGCGACCGTCATGGCTTCGGGGAGGATCTCACCCGCCGCGACGGCGTCCTTGAACCAGGCGGCGAATTGCTTCAGCGGATCCGCGTCAGCCGTGTCCTCGGAGAGAAGCGTCGTCTCGGCTATGGAAGTAACCCGTGCGACCAGCGGACATTGCCGTCTTTGTCTACCGGCGCGTGCTGGCGGGCGATCACCCAGACGCCGGCAGACTCGAGCTGCGCCTGGGCCTCGATCTCATCCAGGTCGGTGCTGGCGAGCAGGTCCCAGCGGCGGGGCTTGATCGACCAGCCGAGCGCTTCCATCTTTTTGAGAAGCACGGAGAGCTTGCGCAGGCGGTACACGAGCGATTCGCCCAGCGCCAGCACCGACGCGCTCGCCGGCGCGGCGTCAGGGGTCGTGCCGTAGCTCTCGTAAAGGCGTTCGATCCATTCCGGGACCTCGCCGTCGACGGTACTGGCCAGCTCCTCCCGTGGGGGACCAAAGAGGGAAAGCTTCAAGCGAGCCACCATCCTATTATCCGGTGGCAGTGTCCGTCATCCAACCATCGGGGAAGCAATTCGTCGTGACCTCCGGCGAGCAGCGCGCGGTCGTCACCGAAGTGGGAGCCGGGCTGCGCGCCTACACGGTCGGCGACCGTGACGTCATCGATGGTTTCGCGGAAGACGGGATGTGCAGTGTCGGGCGCGGCCAGTTGCTGCTTCCCTGGCCCAACCGGATCGAGGACGGTCAGTACGAATTTGCCGGCCGGGTGCAGCAGGCGCCGATCAACGAGCCGGCCCGGCACAACGCCCTGCACGGCCTGACCCGCTGGATGAACTGGACGGCAGTCGACCAGGCCCCCGACCGCGTCCTGATGTCGCTCGTCCTCCATCCCCAGGACGGCTACCGGTTCACCCTCCGCTTTGATGTCGAGTACCGCCTTTCGGCCGGCGGTCTGAGCGTCCGAACCACGGCGAGCAACGTCGGACAGCAGGCCGCGCCCTTCGGAGCCGGGCACCATCCGTACCTCACGGTCGGCACGCCGATCGATGACGCGCAACTCAAGGTGCCGGCACTGCTGCGGCTCGAGGCGAACGAGCGGCTGATCCCGACGGGACGCGTCCTGCCAAATCGGGGGACGGCCTATGACTTCCTGGAACTCCGCCCGATCGGATCGTTGAAGATGGACACCGCGTTCGCAAATCTGGTCCCGGACAGCGATGGGCTGGTCCGGGTTCATCTGCAGGCTGCGGGCGGCGACCCGCGGGTCACGCTGTGGATGGAAGCCGTGTACCGGTTCCTCATGGTGTTCACGGCGGATGCGATTCCGGATACGGCCCGCCGCAGGCGCAGCATCGCGATCGAACCCATGACTTGTGCCCCAAACGCCTTCCGCAGTGGCGACGGCCTGATCGTTCTCCAGCCCGGCGAATCCTGGAGCGGAAGTTGGGGGATTTTGCCGTAACTTAGGCGGGCTCGACGTAGCCCTTCGCGGTCTGCCAATATCAGGATCAGGCAGGACATCACGCTTCGGCCGGGGCCGTCTGGAGGGAAAGCTGCTGGTGTACGGGAAGATCTACGTCCCCCTCGATAACTCGGACCACTCCAGTGCCGCCATCGAGGTGGCCGTCCGGCTGGCGGGCGCCACAAACGCGAGCCTGGTCGGCAGCCACGTCTACGCCGCCCGAATGCACGACGTGCGCTTCAAGCAGATGGAGTACACGCTGCCGGAGGAATACCAGCACGAGCAGGAGCTCGAGCGCCAGCGCAAGATCCACGACTCCCTGATCACACGCGGCCTGCAGCTGATCTCCGATTCCTACCTTGACGTCATGAAGGTCGCCTGCGATCGGGCCGGCCTGCCGTTCGAGTACAAGACATTCGACGGCAAGAACTGGGAGTGCCTGGTCGACGACATCGCCCAGTCCGACTACGACCTGGTGGTGCTGGGCGCGCTCGGCATGGGCGCCGTCAAGGACAGCATGGTAGGGAGCGTGACCGACCGAGTGGTCCGCCGCATCCGCGTCGACTCCCTGGTGGTCCGTGACACGCATCCGTTTCGCGACGACGCGTCGAATCGGATTGTGGTGGCCATCGACGGGAGCCCGCAGTCCTTCGCGGGATTGCGAACGGCGATCGACCTCGGCCGTGTTTTCGAGAAGCAGGTCGAAGCCGTCTCCGTCTACGACCCATACCTCCACTACGCGATGTTCAACGGCATCGTCGACGTGCTCTCGGCCGAGGCGTCGAAGGTCTTCCGCTTCAAGGAGCAGGAGCAGCTCCACGAAGAGATCATCGACACCGGCCTGGCCAAGATCTACGAGTCGCACCTGAAGGTCGCGCAATCCGTGGCACGCGATGAGGGGATCGAAATCAAGACGACGCTCTTCGACGGCAAGGCGTTCAAGAAAGTCCTGCAATACGTCCGCCAGGATCCGCCCTGGCTGCTGGTAATCGGCCGCATCGGCGTCCACTCCGCGGCACAGATGGACCTCGGCAGCAACACCGACAACCTGCTTCGGCTGGCACCCGTCAGCGTTCTGCTCTCGAGTCGCACCTTCGTCCCGCCCGTCGACGTCCAGGCCGAGGCGAGCGTGACCTGGACGGAGGAGGCCGAGGCGCGCATGGAGCGCGTTCCAGCCGCCTTCCGCGCGATCACCCGCACGGCCATCTGCCGCTATGCGATGGAGCGCGGGCACTCCGTCATCAGCTCCTCGATCATCGACCTCGCCGTTTCGGAGGTCATGCCGGAGCATGCCGCCCGCGCAATGGGTGTCGAACCTGCCCAGACAAAGGCCGCGATGAGCGGCGACGAGACGACTGCCACATGGATCTGCCGCCGCTGCGGGCGTCCGGCGCGGGTGGAGAGACCGCAGTCCTGCCCGGTCTGCGAAGGCACCAGCTTCCAGCCGGTCGACAAGGCCGCCGTCGCCGCCGCGGCAAGCCGGGAGGGAGGCACCGAGGAGGAAGAGGCGTTCGACGGCTTCAAGGTCAAATGGACGGCCGACGCCAAAGAGATCCTCAACCGCGTTCCGAAGGGATACGAGCGGCGGCGAGTGAAGGCGCGCATCGAAAAAATCGCCCGGGTGCAGCGCCTTCCCAGCATCACGCGCGACTTCGCTGACCAGAACCTCGACGAGGCGTACGGGCCGGTGGCCGAGGTGGTCAGTGACACGCTGCCACCGAAGCCGGCGGGCGAGACGCCGCTGATCTGGACCGACGAGGCCGCGAAGCGAATGGAGCGCGTGCCGGGCGGCTTCATGCGGATGATGGCCCGCACCAAGGTCGAGGAGTTTGCGCGGAAGATCCGGGCCGAGACCATTACGGGCGAGGTGGTCGAGGGCGGCCTCGTGGACGCCCGGATGATGATGGACCAGGCGCTGAAGGCGTACTCGCCAGAGGTGGTCGAAGCGGCCATGAAGATGCATGGCCACCAGGACGGGAACGGTGACGAGCCGCGCGAGCCTTCGCCGGGGTGGACCGAGGATGGTGTCCGGCGGCTCAACGAGGTCGAGATCCGCGCGGAGGAAAAATTCGACCCGTCGCGCGCTCGCGAACTTGCCCAGCACGCCGCGGAATCCCGGGCGGCGCGAACTTCGGAGGCGATCAATGCCGCGTTCCTGGAGCGCTTGGGGATCAAGATCGGTTACGGACACCCGCTCAGCCCGAAAACGTTCGAGCACCACTTCACCTGGTCGCCCGAGGCGGAGGCACGCCTCGCCAACCTGCCCTCCTATTGCCGTGAGCTGAGCCGCTGGCGGGTCGAGTGGACCGCGGCCAAGAAAGGGCTCGGCCCGGTGATCACGCCGGAGGCGATGGACGTCAAGTTCGAGATGTGGGACGAGGTTTCGCAAGCGCTTCAGGAGAAGGGTCCGCAGATGGCGTGGGAGCCGGATGCGGAAAAGCGGCTCGAGAACATGCCGCCTTTTGTGAAAGGCCAGGTGATGGCGGCGGTGGAGGGCAACGCCCAGGAGCTCGGCGAGGAGCGGGTCACGACCAGGGTGATGGATGTTGTCATCCAGAAATGGATCGAGACCGGCGATTTCCATGAAGGCCGATACGGCTTCCGAGCCTAGCGCGCTCGCGGCGACCGGCCTGACCCGCACCTATCGCGGGGGGAAGGGCGTCTTCGACATCACGCTCAAGCTTGCCGCCGGCGAGGTGATGGGCTTGATGGGCCCGAACGGTTCGGGGAAGACCACCCTGCTCCGCATACTGGCCACCGCAGCGACGCCAACGGCCGGCCAGGTCCGCTGGTTCGGCAACGCGAATCCGCACGACCCGTCGGTGCGGCGGCGGCTCGGCGTGATGCTGGACCAGCCGGCGCACTTCGACAAGATGACCGGCTACCAGAATGCCTGGTTCTTCGCCCGTCAGTTCGGGCTCTCCGAGCAGCTCGCTCGCGACCGGCTCGACGAGCTGTTCCACTGGTCCGGTCTGTGGGATGCGCGCGAGCAGCTCGTCGGCGAGTACTCGCTGGGGATGAAGCGAAAGCTCAACCTCGTCGAGGCCCTGGTCCACCGGCCCTCCATCCTGCTGCTCGATGAGCCCACGCTCGCCCTCGATTACCGCGCCGAGCTCGACCTGATCGAACGGCTCCAGCTGCTCAGCCTGACGGGAACGGCGGTGGTGCTGGCGACCAACGACGTGCACCTCGCCGAGCGCCTCTGTGACTACGTGATCTTCCTGCACGACGGCCGGCTGATCCGCGAGGGGCACGTTCCCCAGCTGCTGACGGAGGTTGCCGGGTCCAAGGAAGTCCAGCTTCAGCTGAACTCTCCCATCTCGCTGGAAAGCCTTCGCGCCCTCCCCGCCGTCGAGGCGGCGAATGTGGAGGGCGATACCGTGCACATCATCCTGGCACGCGGCGCCAACCCGGCTCAGGTGCTGGCGGTCCTGAACGGCACCGCGGACATGGTGAGCACCATGCGGGTTCGCCGGCCGAACCTGGGCGACGTCTTCCTGAAGTTGACCGGCGTGGCCCTGCCGGGGGCGCGCTGATGACGCTGGCCGGGACGATCTGGCAGCGGGAGCTGGTGGAGTTTGCCCAGCGGCGGCGCGCGCTCGTCATCAAGCTCGCCTTTCCGCTGGTCTTCGGGATTCCCCTTGTGTTCGCCGCGCCCCCCTTGTACGCCGCCATCAGCCTGACGATGCTGATCGCGATCATCGGATCGCTGGGGGCCGGCGCCGTGTTGACTCGCGAGCGGCAGAGCGGTCTGACCCTGCGCTATCGAACGCTCCCCGTCACCCCGGGGCGGCTGCTGATCGAGCGCCTTTCGACCAGCGCGGTCATCGACTTGCTGCAGGTCACGCCGGTGCTGGTGCTGATCGCGCTGCGTCAACCATCCCAATTCGCCTGGTGGCCGGCCCTCGTGCTGAGCACCGCCGCGGTGCTCCTCATCGGCAACCTCGCGGGCGCCGTCGTCAGCACGCTGTCCGATTCACCAGGTGAGGTGATGCTCTACGTCTTCATCCCTCTGCTGCCGCTGCTCTACCTGTCGGGCGTCTTTACCCCGCTAACGCAGCCGGCCTTGCTCGCCATCTCGCGCCTACTTCCCTTCAGCTACTTGCACGAGTCCGTGCTCGGGGCTCTCGGCGGTCAGCCCAACCTGCTGCCCTGGGAGACCCTGCTCGGTGGTTTCGGCTTCCTCGTCGGCGCCGCCGGCCTGACCGGTCGCCTCGGTCGGCGCGTTCTCGAGTCGGACTGACCGCCCGATGACGGTCGCCAGCATCCTCGCCAGTTCCTACTCCATCAATCAGCCGGGGATCCAGCTCCCCTTCATCACCAATCGCTGGGCGGTCGGCATCTTCTTCATGATCCACATCATCTTTGGCTCGTTCACGATGGGTGCCCTCGTCCTCGGTCCGACTTACGAGTGGATCGGGCTGCGCCGAGAGGATCCCCGATACGAACGGCTGGCTCGCTCGCTGGGCAACGTCAACCTCAAGATCTTCAGCCTGGGCGCCACCCTGGGCGGTTTCGCCGTCATCGTTCTTACCGCCTTGTACCCGACGTTCTTCGTCACGCTCATCACGCTTTTCTTCTGGCCGGCGGTGGTGGCCTTCAGCATCTGGTTCCTGACGCTGGGCGGCATCCTTTTCTACAACCTGCGTTGGGACCGCTTCCGGTTGCGCAAAGGCGCCCACATCCTGATCGGTTACGCCACCGCCGCGACCGAGCACATCTTTCTTGTCATCATCGTGGCCCTCGACAGCTATCTCCTCACGCCGCGGCCCGGCCAGGGTGTGAGCGCCTTCTTCAATCCGTCGTACTGGCCCGAGCTCGGCCACCGGTTCGTCGGCAACCTCTCCTGGGGGTCGTTCTTCATCGCGGCGGTGGCCGCGGTGTATGCCGCCGCCAGCCGGCTGCCCGCCAACCGCCTCTATTACCACTGGGTGGCGCGCACCAGCCTGGTGGTCGGGTTCCTCACGCTCGTCGTCCAGGTGGCGCTTGGGGCGGTGTTCGTGGAAAGCATCAAGCAGGCGTCCCCCGGCGCCTTCCACTACTCGCTCGAGGGGCCCTTCGCCTGGCTCTGGCTGGTGCAGGCCACCTTCATCGCGATCCTCCTCGTGGGCAGCAACCTCTATTTCTGGCAGTCCCGGCCGACGGCGCCCGCGCCCATCCTGACCGGCCTGGTGGTGGT
>DATNNA010000194.1:0-5752 GCA_035602075.1 Binatus sp. (SeqCode)
TCGGTCCACTCGATGAAAAAGCTGTGAAAGAGCAAGCCGAGGCTGAAGGCCATCCCGCACCCCATCGCAATCGCGAGGGCCGCGAAGGAGCCACTGTGGGTTTCCGAGATCTCGACCACGGCCAAAACAAAGCCCAGGGCACACGCGGCAATCGGCACGCCGGGCCAGAGAATGACGAGTCGGTTCAACGGGCTATCTGGCCGAAAGCTCATGCGTGCTCATACCGTATCGGCGCAGATCGAAGACAACATTTCGGCCATGGATTCGCCGCAAACATGTTGCCCCGGCGTAACCGGTAGGGGCCCGCTAGACGTCTAGTTCTTTGACGTCGAGGTCGCGTAACTCGGGCGGCGCGGCGAGTCCGTTATCGACCAGGATGCGCAGCAGCCGCAGCACGTAGCGGGCGCCGTTCAGATTGACGCCGTGCTGGCGGGTGAGCGTCTGGATCGCCTGCAGCTTGCGGATGTCCCGCTGCGAGAATCGCCGCCGGTTGGTGGAGGTGCGCTTGGGCACCACCAGGCCGAGGTGCTCATACATCATCAGCGTGCGCGGGTGCGTCTGCAGAATCTCCGAGGCGACGCTGATGGTATAGATCGGCTTATCGAGGGAGAGGCTCGTATCGCTCGGCGCGCGGCGGGTTACTCCTTTAGCCAATCCTCAATGCCCTCTGAGAGGCTGGTCGGCGTCGTGCGCGCTTTGATGAGGTACTCGTGCGCTCCCAGCCGCAGCCCTCGCGCGACCAGGTCCTCTTCATCGTAGTTAGAAAGGATGATAACCGGAATCTCGCGTGTCTTCTCTTGCGCCCGCAATTTCCTCAACACCTCGAGGCCATCCATCTTGGGCAATCGAATGTCGAGAAAGATAATGTCCGGCGTCAGATCGCTGGCTTTCTTGAGACCTTCCTCGCCATCCAGCGCGGTGTTGACGCGATACCCATCGAGCTCCAGCTTGAGCCGGTACATCTCGAGTACGGACGGATCGTCTTCCACGAGGAGAACATCGACCAGGTCTTCGTCGACGTGGGTCGCCTGGGTCGCCGGGCTCGCGCCGGCGCTGCGGCGCGTCTTACTTTCCATAACACTCCCCTTGGCGCGAAGCAGTATAGACGAAGTTGGTGCATCGATTCGCGACTTTTACGGGAAGCAATACGTCGGACTCCTTGCGAGGCATACGCGCGGGGCCGACGGGCCCCGGAAAAGTTAAGGCCCTCCGAAGGGAGGGCCCGAAGAGGGGGGCAAAGGAACTATTCCGGATTATAGAGAGGGCCAACAGCCTTGTCAACACCGAGACAGTCAGAAAGTATCCAGCCCCTACTGTCGATAAAGTGCTGACTGGACTTAGACGTCCAGCTGAGAAACGTCGATATCGCGCAGCTCGACGGGAGACGGAAGCTGATGCTCGTGGAGCAGCTTGAGCAGTTTCAGGATGTAGCGCACCCCGGCCAGGTTGACCGAGTGGTGGCGAGTCAGCTTCTGGATGGTCTGCAGTTTCATGACGTCACGCTGCGAGAAGCGCCGCCGGTTGGTCGACGTCCGCTTGGGGACGACCAGGCCGAGGTGTTCGTACATCATCAGCGTCCGGGGATGGGTCTCGAGGATCTCGGACGCGACACTGATGGTGTAGATGGGCTTGTCGAGGGAGATATTCGTGTCGCGCCGGGTATCACGCTTGACGACGGTTGCCATAGGAGCCTCCATGATGTGTCTGCCTCCCGGTCTTGAGTACGGCGAGCGCGACATGATATCTGCGACCGGCGAAAATCCTCCCGAGTATAGGGACCCACAAGCGCCACCTCAACGCAAGATTCGTAAATAGATGTGAACTCACTTGACGACCCAGTCCGGCGCTCAGGAAGTAGACGGCATCGTAGCGCCACCATATAAGGTGACCTAACAGGGGCCGTATCGCGTCCGGGCCGGCCTCTTCTTATCGGGGGGCGGCGGGCGGCCTGGTGCTCGCGGGTGGCGACGACTCGGCGTTGGCGGCCTCGGCCGGGCCGGTGGCCCCAGTCGGGCGGCGTCCCGCGTGATAGCGAGTTCCGCCGGCCGACGAGGACGATGATCCGCCGGCCGATGACGACGGTGATCCGCCGTCTCGCACCCGGATGTGGCTCAACGTCGATTCGCGAAGGATGAGGAACAGCAAGAGCGCGATCGAGCCGAGGAGAAAATTGGTTCCGAGCCAGCTGTAATTGATGAAGAAGCCAACCACGAAACCGATCAGGGCCATCAAAAAGGCCGCGATCGTCCCCACGTGGGTGAACTCGTCCTGCAGGTGATGCCGCGGGAAGATCTGGCGGAGCCGGTGTTCGAGACCGAAGCCGCCCTGATGGCTGGCCGGCGCCGTCGAGGAGCGGGCGGCCGTGGAGCCCGCGACCGGGTCCGCCTGCGACTTGCCGCAGAAGCGGCAGAAACGGGCGCCCGCCTCGATCGATTTGCCACACGAACGGCAGAACACCGTTCCCGCTTTGGCCACCGGTTCTGAGCTCGACAAGGCTGCCCCATTATAAAGGCGCCGATCGCGATTTCTGGCGGAATTCGAGGGGCGTAACCAAACCGCATGCCTGCCCGTTCGACAGGCAACAGGGGAATCATTTGAGGGCCACCCATCGCAGAGGTGCTCCGGTTAGGTTATAATGACTGAGTCAAGTTTTCGGAATCAGGACAGTAACGTTTAAGGGGCCAGTTTTGATCAGCATCAGGCACGCGACTCACCCAACAAACGCCAGCGGCCTCTCTTCGCTCGACGCCCGGCGACGCCAGATTCGGCGGATGCGCCGCTCGCCACTGCGAACCCTCGCGAGCGGAGCGGGGTGGGGAGCGGTTATCCTCGTCTCTCTGTGGCTCCTGTTTTCCGGGATCTTCGGGTTTCTGAGCGCCTAGCCGCCCGCCGGCGAAGCCAGCGTCATCTTGCGCGCTGGCGCAAGCGGAGCCGCCGCGACCTTCGCCGCATGGTCATCCTCGGCCTCATCGTCGTTTTCCTGCTGCCGATCATGGGGATTCCCGCGATCACGGCGCAGGCCGTCGGTCCCCTGCCGGCCGTCAGCGGGCTTGCCTCCAACAAGATGGAGCAGGACACCCTCATTTATGACCGCCGCGGCACCTTGCTCGCGGATATCGGGAAGGCCGGTGACCATCGCATCGTGGTCCCGCTCAACTACATCTCGCCCTGGGTGGTGAAAGCAACCCTCGCCACCGAGGACCGCACCTTCTACTCGAACAGCGGGATCGACATCGGCGGCATCGTGCGCGCGGCCATCGCAAACTACCAGCACCACAAGGTCAAGCAGGGTGGCAGCACCATCAGCCAGCAGTTGGTGAAGCAGGTCTACATCGGATCGAATGCCCCTGCGGACATCCAGCGCAAGCTGAAGGAAGCCATCCTCGCCATCGAGCTGAACCGTGAGTACAGCAAGAACCAGATCCTCGAGATGTACCTCAACACCATCTTCTACGGCAGTCAGACCTACGGAATCGAGGCTGCGGCACGCAGCTACTTCCAATCAAATGCCCACGACCTGACGCTGGCGCAGGCCGCCATGCTCGCCGGCTTACCGCAGGCGCCGACGCAGTACAACCCGGTGGTGAACTTTCAGTCGGCGAAGCAACGGCAGGCGCAGGTGCTGGCGGCGATGGTGGGCGAGAAGTACATCACCGCCGCGCAAGCCGAGGCGGCGTATGCCGTTAAGCTGGTGGTCACGCCCCCGATCACGAAGTTCGAGGCGCCCTACTTCGTCGACTATGTCTTGAAGACGCTCGCCAAGCCCCCGTACAACATCAACAACTCCGAAAACAACCGGAAGGGCTACCGCGTCTACACCAGCCTCGACCTGGACCTGCAGCACATGGCGGAAGCGGTGGTGCGCGAGCAGATCGCGCAGAAGGGCAATTTTTACAATTTCCACGACGCCGCGCTCGTCAGCATGAACCCGAAAACCGGCGAGGTGCTGGCGATGGTCGGCGGGGATGACTACAACCGGCCGGGCGGACAATTCAACCTCGCCTACGACGTGCCGCGTCCTCCGGGATCGAGCTTCAAGATCTTCACGTACACCGCCGCCATCGAGAGTCGGAAAGTGAACATGCTCAGCCCGGTGCTCGACGACCCCATGGTCTTCCCCATCGGTGGTGACGGTCCTGGCTTTGTCAGCGGCTTCGCGAAGTACGCTCCGCAGAACTACGACCGTCGTTATCACGGCACCCTGCCGCTGAAGATGGTGATGGGCAACTCGCTCAACATTCCCGCGCTCAAAGTCGAGCTGCGCACCGGGATCCCCGCCGTGGTCGACATGGCGTCACGTTTGGGCTTGACCTGTCTGGGCGAACCCTGCGGCTCGAAGAAGCCGGAAGACTACGGAATGAGCCTCACCCTCGGCGCCTATCCCGTGCGCCTGGCGGACATGGCCACCGCCGCGTCCACCCTCGCCACCCTCGGCGTCCGTCACCGTGAGGCGCCCATCCTCAACATCAAGGACGGACTCGGACACGATGTGTTCACCTACGATCCGGCCAAGAACGAGTACCGTGCCGTCGATCCCGGCGTCGCCTTCATCATCGCGTCGATCATGTCGGACGATCGCAACCGCTGCATGTCCTTCGGTTGCCGCGGCGACCTGACGCTCGCCGGGCGCCACGTTGCTGCTAAGACCGGCACCACCAACGACTTCAAAGACAACTGGACGGTCGGCTTCACGCCGAGCCTGGCGACAGCGGTCTGGGTCGGCAACCCCGACAACAAGCCGCTCAGCCACAACTCGACCGGCATCGTCGGCGCGGCACCCATCTGGCACAAGTTCATGACCCAGGCGCTCGCCGCGACGCCGGATGAGTGGTACCCCGTCCCAGCCGGCCTCCATCAGATTGGCCAGGACTTCTTCCTTCCCGGCACCGAAAACCTGCCGAAGACGCTGGCGCAACCGTGGCCGCAGTGCAAGCTGCCGGCGAACTACAACCCCTACTCGTTGATCTACAGCCAGATCACGGTCGACGGCGTGTATTGCATCGTCAATCCCCCGCCGCCCCCGCCCGCTCCCGCGCCGACGCCGACGCCGTCACCGACGCCCTGCCCGCCGTTTTCGCCCCCCGGCCAGTGCAAGCCGATCGACTGACAACGAGCGTGTAGGTTAGGCCATCCCCGGCTGATCGCTCGACGCCTTTTCGGTCCGGCCGCCCTGCTCACCGTCGCCGAACGGCCGGCGGGACGCCAGCTCACCGGCGCGGTCACGGAGCTCGATGCCACGCTGCATCAGGTCGTCGCGCATCTCCTCACCCGACTTGGGCGCGAGCAGCAACGCGAGCCCGAAGCCGACGGCGACCCCGATCAGCAGCCCGGTGACGAACCGCTCCACGCCGCTATCGCTGTCCTGGGTGATGCGGGTGCGGCGCAACGCCGCGACCGCATCCGACAGGCGGTCCTTCACCTCGAAATCCTGGGCCGCCTTGTTGGCCCGATCGAGCAACTCACTCAACCGATCGACCGTCTTCTCTACTGTCTGATCCATCGTCGTCCTCCCTATGGCCTGACCTTGCTTTCTGTTCCGCCTGCTGCCCGCCGCCGGGGTGTGACCGTCGAGGCCACCGGCCCGCCGCTATCGGCGGACAACATGTTCTGCGCCTGGCCGAGGAGCCGCGAGACTCGGCGCCGCGTTTTCACGCCCGAATCGGGGGCGTAGAGCAACGCCAGGACCGCCCCGGCGATCGCGCCATGTGTGAGACCTCGCACATATCCCATTGAGAAAAGCCATCGTATCACG
>DATNNA010000195.1:0-3454 GCA_035602075.1 Binatus sp. (SeqCode)
TTCTGGAGGCTGACCCCGCCGCCCACCTCGACCGCGTACTTTTCCAGAAAGCGCAATCCCGGCGTGGTGCGGCGAGTATCGAGGATTCGGGTCTTGGTGCCCTTTACCGCGTTGGCAAATTTGGCGGTCTGGCTCGCGATACCGGACAGGTGCTGGAGGAAGTTCAAGGCCGTCCGCTCCGCTCGAAGGACACTGACCGCCGGGCCGGAAACACGCGCCACGAGCTGGCCGCCGGCGAGCGCCATGCCGTCGGTAGCGCGCGGCTCGAAGCTGATGCTCTTGTCGACCAGCTCGAACACGCGCTTGAAGATCGGCAGACCGGCGAGCACGCCCTCCTCGTTGGCGATCAGCTTGCCGCGGGCCTTGACCTTGCCCGGGAAGAGCGACTCGGTGGTCAGGTCGCCGTCACCGATGTCCTCGGCGAGCGCTTCCTTGATCAACTTGTCGACTGCGCTCATGGGGAAGCGCATGGTGACCACGGGAACGGCGGCCGGGCGCGGCTGCGGCGCCGGCGCCGGGTGCGGAACCGGTGCCGGGCGCGGCGGCATTCCCGGCGGGCGGCCGGCGGTGCGCCAGGGCGATCCGAGGCCGAGGATCGTCGGTCGGGGGAAGGGCATGATGGGAACGCCGGGAGCCAGCGGGGGCTGCACGGGCGCCGGCGGGGCGACGGGCGGGGTGCTCACCACCGGGCTCTCAGCAAGGGGCTGGCTTCGCGGGGCGGTGGTCTTGGGCCGGGCGGCGGCTGATGCCGTCTTCCGGGCGACGGACGACCCGTTCTTGGCGGGGGACGCGACTCTTGGGCGCGCCGATTTGGCGGTCGGCTTCCCTTTGACTTTTGAAGTTGTGACTCGCCCCTTCGCCTTCGAGCGCCGTTCTGAACTCAGAGGCGCTCCGCTCCCAATACCACGTTATCGATCAATCTGATTGATCCAAGTTTAACAGCGACCGCCAAAACGCTGCCCGGGATGGCACGCTCGGGACGACTCAGCGTGGTCTGGTCCACGACTACCGCGTAATCCACGGCCAGCCCAGCCGCCGAAGCCAGCCTGTCACGCGTCAGGCTCTCCAGGCGGGAGGGGTTGGTTTCACCCTCAGTGAATGCCCCTGCCGCCTCGGTGATAGCCTGGTAGACCACGGGGGCGACCTGCCGCTGTGAGGGGTCGAGATAGGCGTTTCGAGAGCTCATAGCCAGCCCGTCCGGGTACCGGACGGTGGGCACGGCGACGATCCGGAGCGGAAGCCCGAAGTCGCGGACCAGCTGGCGCACCAGGACCACCTGCTGGAAGTCTTTCTGGCCGAAGTAGGCCCGCTTGGGCTGGGTCAAATTGAAGAGCTTGAGAACGACCGTCAGCACCCCGGCGAAGTGGCCGGGCCGGCTCTTGCCTTCGAGGACCTCGCCAAGTGGCCCGGGATCGACCCGCGTCTTGAATGCGGCCGGGTAGATCTGGTCAACCGGCGGGTGGAAGATGGCGTCAACCGCGAGCGCCTCCAGCCGGGCACGGTCCTGGTCGAAGGGCCGGGGATAGGTCGCGAAGTCTTCGTTGGGGGCGAACTGGGCGGGGTTCACGAAGACGGTGACGATCACGCGCTGGTTTTCCCGCCTCGCACGGGCGACCAGGCTTTCGTGGCCGGCGTGAAGCGCTCCCATGGTTGGGACGACGCCGATGTCGGCGCCGGCGTGGCGCCAGGCGATCGCCTGCTCCTGCATGGCGTTCGCCGACTCGATGACGACGGTCTTAGCGGGCGGAGTACTCGTGCTCAGGGGTGGGGAAGGCGCCGCTGCGCACGTCCTGGTCGAACTGGCGCGCGGCGGCTTCGATCGCCTCACCGAGTTTGGCGTACTGACGGACGAACTTCGCGACGTGGTCCGGATTCAAGCCGAGGACATCTTGAATGACGAGCACCTGCGCGTCGCAATGGGGCCCGGCACCGATGCCGATCGTGGGGACCGTCAGAGCCTGCGTGACGCGCTGGCCGAGTGCGCTCGGGATCGCCTCCAGCACGACCGCAAATGCGCCCGCCTCCTCCAACGCCCTGGCATCGGCGAGGATTTGCTCCGCCGCCTCGTCGCTGCGGCCCTGCACCCGATAGCCGCCAAACTGGTTGATGAACGTGGGCGTCAGGCCCAGATGCCCCATGACCGGTATGCCCATCGCGGTCAATTGCTTCGTGTAGTCGATGACGCGACCGCCACCCTCCATCTTCACCGCGGAAACGCGGGCCTCCTGCAGGAAGCGGCCGGCATTCCGGATCGTGTCCTCGGCAGAGGCGTGATAGGCCATGAAGGGCATGTCGCCGATCACCAGCGCGTTGGGCGCCCCGCGGACGACGGCACCGGCATGACGGATCATGTCGTCCATCGTCACGCTGAGGGTGTCGGGGTATCCCAGCATCGTCGTTCCCAGGCTATCGCCGACCAGCAGGATCGGGATGCCGGCGCGATCGAGCCAGCGGGCGGTCGTGTAGTCGTACGCAGTCAGCATCGTGAATCTCGTCCCTTCGCTCTTCCACTTGCGCAGGTCACGGACGTTGGTGGTCATGCGGCGACCTCCTTGTTGGGATTGAGCAGTTTCGTGCGATCGGCGAGAAGCCGATAGAGACGCTGGAGTTCGGGATCGCGCTTGAGCGCCTCGAGGTGTCGCTCGATGGTGCCCTGATCACCACGCGAGGCGGGCCCGGTGATCGCCTCGGCGGGCGCGAGGTCGCGCAGGTTGTTGACCGCGCCGGCGAGCAGGGTCGTCATACCCTGACGCGCTGTGTCGCCGTCGAGACCAGCCTCGACGGCCAGCGTGATCGCTTCGGCCAGCAGCGTCGTCGGGTAATTCGCGGCAAAGACGGCCGCGGCATGGTACAGGGCAAGGTCGATGCCACTCAAGTCGAAGGTATGGCCGTGGAGATCGCGTGCCAGCTGCATGAGCTGGTCGCGCAGCGGCGCGTCGGCATCGATACCGAAGTACGTGCCGGCCACATTCTGGACGGCCTCGGGCCCGCGTCGAAACGTCTGCAGCGGGTGAAAGACGCCGGTTCGGACACTCCCGCGCTCAGCGAGTGGGCGAAGCGCGCTGCGATCCTGGGCACCGCTGAGATGGACCGCCGCCTTGCCGGCCGCCGAGCAGAGGGAGTCGACCATATCGGTCGCCAGCGGCAGGATGACGTCGTCGGGCACGGCGACGACCGTCAGGTCGGCAAGGTCGAGGGTGGTTGCCGGGCTCTGGCAGGCTTTGGCGCCGAGCTCGTCCGCCAGGTTGCGGACGTTGTCGGGGTTGCGGCCGCCGATCGCGGCGATGGTGTAGCCGGCCTGGTGGAGGGCGCGCCCCAGCGCCGATCCGGCGCGGCCGGGTCCGATGATGGCGATCGTCGGTTTCTGCATGATTCCGTCTCGGTCACAGGGATCCAAGCGGTGCTTCAAATATAACGCGGAAGCGGTCGGTTGTCCTACTGCCCCCGCTAGGGC
>DATNNA010000196.1:0-5476 GCA_035602075.1 Binatus sp. (SeqCode)
GGCGTTGACCTCGAACGACGGGTTCTCAGTAGTGGCGCCGATCAAGGTGATGACGCCCTCTTCGACGAAGGGCAGGACCGCATCCTGCTGGCCCTTGTTGAAGCGATGGATCTCGTCGATGAAGAGGATCGTTCGCTGGCCGGACTGTGCCCGACGAAGGCGGGCTTCTTCGATGTTCCGCCGCAGGTCGGCCACGCCCGCACTGACGGCGCTGAGCGGAACGAAATGGGATGACGTCACCCGGGCGATCAGCCGCGCGAGCGTGGTCTTTCCGCTGCCTGGCGGTCCCCACAACATCATCGAACCAACACGGTCCTCTTCGATGGCGCGGCGCACCTCGTGCTCTGGACCGACCAGGTGCTGCTGCCCGACGAACTCGTCGAGGGAGCGCGGCCTCATCCGGGCGGCGAGCGGTTGGTCTTTTTGCGATGGCTCGGCCGGTGCCGGAAAGAGGGTCTCCTGCGCCACCAGCTGACTATAGAAGTTGGCCCTAAGATCGTCCGATGGACCTGTCTAATACAGCGACGCCGAAGGCGGCGTTGCCCGTCGAGGACCTCCGTCGCGCGAAGGCGTTCTACCAGGAAAAACTTGGACTCACGCCCTCCCGTGAGGTCGAAGGAGCCCTGTTCTATGAGGGAAGCGGCAACAGCGGCTTCCTTCTCTTCCCCACCGGGGGACGCCCATCAGGACAACACACCCAGATGGCCTGGTTCGTGGAGGACATCGCTGCGACCGTCGCGGAGCTCAGGCGCCGCGGCGTTCGATTCGAGGAATATGACTTCCCCGGGCTGAAGACGATCGATGGCATCGCGGACCTCGGATATGAAAAGTCCGCATGGTTCCGTGATAGCGAAGGCAACCTTCTCGCGATCGGCCAGCTGGTTTAACGAGCGACGGGACGCTCCGAGGGGAGGCGGACTCTGCCAAAGAGCAGCAGAAAGGTGAGGCCGGCGAGCAGGTAAAAGGCGGCGCTCACCGAGAAGGCGAGCTGGTAGCCGCCGCGGACCTGGAGGAAGCCGCTCAGGAGCGGGCCAATGCCTCCGAGACCGATGCCGCTGACGACGATCTGCGCCGTAGCGTAGCGGGCCCTCTGGCGCGGCTCGACGTACGCCATGCCGAACGCCTGGCTGAGCGGCCCCTGAAGGTTGAGCACCAGCTGGCGGACGGTGATGATCACCAGTGCGACCGGCAAGATCATCAAAAACGCGAGGGCGAGGACCAGCGGGGCGCCGATGAGCGGGGACACGCCAATCGTCCGGGTCAATCCGAGCCGGCGACCAAGGCTCGGGGCCAACAGTGAGGCGACGGCGGTCAGCGCGGCGCCCACGGCGAAGACCACTCCGATGGGTCCGGCGGTCAAGCCGAACCGTTGCGCCAGGTAGAGCTGGAGGAAATTGAGGTACATGCCAGCGCCGATACCGAGGAGCAGGATCGGCAACAGGAGGCGGGCGAAGCGCGCGGCGTCGACCTGGAGCAGCTCACGAATCGGGAAGACGGCGGCAGGTTTCAACTCCACGCGCCGCGCCAGGCGCACGAGTAGGGGCAATGCCACGACGGTCAGGACCGCCATGGCTGCGAAGGCCCACCGCATAGCGCCGGCGGACGCGCTAGAGACATGGGTGAGTCGAGCCGCCGCCTCGGGGATCGCCCCACCGAGGAGGTTGCCGGCTAGGGCGGAGACCCACGACAGCGCCTGGCTCACGGCAAAGAGCGCCACGCGCTCGGCTTCGGTGCTCACCTGGGCTAAAAGCGGACCCCCGAGAACCGCGAAAACGATCAGGGCCAGCCCGAAGCTGCCCGCCGCCAGGACCGCGATCAGCCGAACACTGACAAGCGCGAGGACGATGGAGGCGACGACCGCGAGGCTTGCCCCGCCGAGAAGGAAGAGTCGGTAGCCGATCCGGTCCGCCAGCGCGGCGAATGGAAGCCCAACCAGGAGCAGGCCCACGGCCGGAAGCGCATTGAAGACGCCGATGAGGTCGTTCGAGAAGCCAAGCGCGCTCATATAGAGGTTGAACACGAGGTTGTAGATCGCCACAGCGACTCCGGCGAGCAATGAGTACGCGAGGTACTCGCGCGCAGGTGGACTGAAGGCGGCAAAGCGCGCTACGGCTCCGCGCAACGTGGCTTGGGCGGCCTCCATCGGGCGACGGCCTAGGTGTTGGCCGATTTTGTCGAGGGGCGCGCTGGCGCAGCTGGCGAATGGATCGCCTGGTAGATCCGCTGGCCGAGCGCGGCCTGGACCGCCAGCGGATCGTTCCGGCGGTAATCCAGCCAGTAGCGCACTTCGAGGGTCAACCCGCCGTCGATCGCGGGCTGCATGCCGACGTGCGGAGGCGGGTCCTTCGCGACGTCCGGCCGGCTCTTGAGCTCTTCGCGCAGCCGATCGACGAGCCCGTCGACCGCCGTGCCCTCGGGCACTTTGGCCGTAAGGGTGAAGAGCCGCGTCGGGTAGCGGGTGCGGTTGATGATCGTGCCCGTGTAGACCAGCGCGTTCGGGATCAGGACCTGCTCGCCCTCATTCGTTCGCAGCGTCGTGGCTCGCATCTCGATGTTCTCGACGATGCCGGTGTGGTTGTCGACGGTGATTTCGTCGCCCAGTCGAAACGGACGTTCCAGCAACATGAAAAGGCCGGCGATGAAGTTTTTCAGGATGTCCTGGAAGGCCAGGCTGAGGGCGAGAGCCAGGAAGCCGAAACCGCCGAACACCAGCGTCGGGCTGCCGAAGAGTTCGCTGAAAGCGGCGATGACGCCGATGACCAGCGCGGCGAGGAACACGATCCGGTTGACGAGCAGGGCAACCTGCGGATCGGCCTTGACCCGGCGCAGCTCCTTGTCGGCAAGCAGGCGGACCAAGCGAGCCAGGAGGTAAAAGGCGACCAGGATGATGACGGCCGCTCCGACCTTGAAGAGATCCCGGGTGGTCGGGAGGTAGCTGCGGAACTGGTCCCACGCGCTTGCGCCGAGCGTCAGCATGGCGCCCATTGTAGGGGCGGGGTTGAGCTAGCTCTCGGTAGGGCCTTCGCCTTCGGCACCGGGTTCGGCCGGAGCCTCGGTCTCGCCGACGACCGGCACCTCGGCGGCGGCGGGAGCCGGCGCGGCCTCCTCGACCACTTCGCGGTGCGCGGCGACCTTGACGATAAGGTCATCGGGCTCGTCGAGGATCTCGCAGCCGGGCGGGACCGGTATGTCTTTGACCCGGATCTCGTCGTCGATCTCCTTCAGGCCCGAGACGTCTACGGTGATCACCGGCGGAAGGTCGGTCGGCAGGCACTCGACCTTGAGCGCGTGAAGGCCGCGTTGGAGATCGGCCTCACCCTTGGCCACGAGCTCGACCTCGCCCTCCAACTCGATTGGAACCTCGGACTCGATCTTCTCGGTCAGGTTGACCTGGTAAAAGTCGACGTGCAGCAGATCGCCGTGGCGGGGGCTACGCTGCACCTCGCGGATGAGCGCCTTGCGGACCGGCTCGTCGCCGAGCTGGAGGTCGACCAGCTGGTTGCGGCCGACCTTTTGGAAGGCCTTAATGAACTCGCGGCCGTCGACCACGACGGTGACCGCGTCCACGTTGTGGCCGTACACAACCCCGGGCAGGCGACCCTGCCGGCGCAGCGCCTGCAGGTGCCGGCCGCGATCAGCGCGTGGCTCGAGCCTCAACGTAACGGGGGTGGCGGTCGCCAGTGCATTTCTCCTTCGAGCTGAATACGAGCGGCGCCCATCTTAACACAGCGTTTGTCGCCCGCCGAAGGGCCCTTCACCGGAACTTTTCGGCCGTTCGGCCGTTACCATGAGTGGTCGAACTGCATACAATCGGCTGACAACGATGCTGACATCATCTCTTAGATTCCTGCGTCGGAACTCCGTACGAATTGGAGCGGTGCTGGGAACGTTCGTCCTGGTGGCCGCCTTCATCCTCGTGCAGCAGGTCCGCGAGGCGGCGGCGGAGCAGGACTTCCACGCGGCCCGGGCCCAGGTGATAGCGGCCCAGGCCCGAGCGAGCGAGTTGGGCCTGGAGAAAGCCGAGTTCTCGGACCTCCAGCGTCAGGAGCTCACCACCGCCAGCGAGACCCCGCCCCTGGCATCGGCGCCATTCAACGAGGACCGGATCGCGTTCTTCTCGCGCGCGGCCAGCCAGGAAGTGCAGATCAAGGAGCAGCTCCAGACCCGGGTCCAGAAGCTGCTCGTCGAGACGCGTGACTCGGCCCAGTCGGCGGTCAACCAGCTCTCGACCAGCCTGCAGAAGGCGAAGCAGATCGGCGTCGACGACCAGCTCCTGGTCGAGTTTGCCGGCTGGCCGTCCAAGGCCCAGATCCAGCTCGACACTGCCGCCAATGTCCGTGCCTACCGCGCCGTCAGCAACGAGCTGAAGGCCCGGGTGTCGAAGCTCTCGCTGATGATCGCCGACCAGGAGACCACCAACAAGCTCATCGACCAGTACGCGGCCCAGGCTGCCACGCAGAATCAGGGCGACGCCGGCCTCGCGCGAGCCGGCGCCAACGCCGCGCTCGCGCAGGTTCAGGCTGACATGCAGATCGCCCGGATCTTCTCGATGGACGTCTCCATCGTCGACCTCAACGTCCAGAAGCTGGCCGTCCGCTTGAACAGCGCCGCCACGGCCGCAGGCCTGGAGCAAGTGACCGGCGGGCTGATGGTGCAGGAGAAGGTGCTGACCGACGCGATGACCCAGACCCTGCCGGAGAAGGCGATCACGATCTCGCTCAGCGAGCAGGTTATTCGGGCGTACGAGCACGGCAAGCAAGTCTTCTGGAGCTATACCACCACCGGCCGGCCAGGCCTGGAGACCGACCCCGGCAGTTTCAAGGTGTACTGGAAGGTCTCGCCCTGGACGATGCACTCGCCCTGGCCGAAGGGTTCGCCCTACTGGTACCCCGACAGCAAGGTGCAGATGGTGATGTGGTTCAACGGTGGCGACGGGATCCACGACGCCTACTGGCGCTCGCGCTACGGTCCCGGGACCAACGGCCCCCACTACGACCCAACCGGGGAAGACACGGGCACGCACGGCTGCGTCAACGTCCCCTACCAGAACATGGTCTGGCTGTGGAACTGGACGCCGACCGGCACCCCGGTCATCGTCTACTAGGCCGGCTCGCCCGCTCCGCTACGCCGTTCACCGTAGAGCGCAGGTCCGAAGGACGCACGCCGTTTCCTGAACGAGGGCGTTACAAGAGGTGGAGCTCTCAAATGGCTATTTCCCACGCAACCATGCACCAGGTCGGCCCGCACACCTGGACCTTCCAGGCCCCGGAGATCCCGGTCGCCCCGATGAAGGCGAACTGCCGCGCCTGCCGGCAAGCGGTTGGCATCCTGAACCCTTCGGCGATGGACCTGAAGACCGGAAACTACGTCGTGCGGGGCGAGTGCGAGCGCTGTGGCTCCGAAGTCCTGTTGATCGTCAGCTAGCCGGCTCGAAGCCCTCGCCGGTCCAGTAACCGAGCATCTGCTCGGTCTCGTG
>DATNNA010000197.1:0-12216 GCA_035602075.1 Binatus sp. (SeqCode)
CGCATGAGCTCCCGGTCGACGTTGTAGAGCTCCATGTGAAGCCCGGTGGTGACCTGCATGTTGCGCAGCTGGCTGCCCCAGAAAACGTGGCGAACGCCACGCCATCGCGTCTCGAGAAAGTCCGCCATGGCCCGGGTCGCACTCGGACCATCAATGCCCCGGTCGGTGACCAGCCGAGCCGCGAGCCGGTAGGAGCAGATGGCGGCCTGGCAGGGGCCCATCCCGGAGCGGGTCCGGCGGCGGACGTCCTCCAGATCGCGCACCGCCGGGTCCTTGAACCAGGGCGCGACGTCCTGCGATCGCACCAGCTCGCACTCGCACAGCAACGGCTGCAGTGGGAGTTCGTCACCGTGTGGCTTGGGGACGCCGAGCACGGATGGACGGTGGCGCAACTGGTCGAGGGGTTCGTCCCGATCGTTCAGCGGCACCTCGGCGGTGGTGCAGGGCGTGCTTACCCCGAGGTGGCGCGCGGCAACGTCCACGACCCGCTCCGCCATCAACCGGTAGGTCGTCACTTTGCCCCCAACGATCGACGTGAAACCCTTGATGCCATCGCGCTCCTGGTGGTCGATCACCGCGAAATTGCGGCTCATCTCCCGTCCCTCGGCTTCCGCTCCCAGGTCATAGAGGGGGCGGACCCCGGCGTAGGCGCGCATGGCGCGTGCCGTGGTGACGCCATCGAGCATCATGGCGCCCTCCTCGATCATGCGCCGCACCTCGTCCCACGCGATGGGCAGCGTTTCCGGATGCGGCACCTTTACGGAGGTGGTCCCGAGAATCGACACGCTCAGCCCTGGAACGACGATGTCGCCATCGCCGGGCTTGTGACAGCGGTTGATCGCCGCGTGCGCCAGCCGTCGAGACAGGACCACCATGGTTCCCTTGACCGGGACCACCTTGACCTCCACTCCGAGCAGGCGGGCGACGAACCCGGCCCAGGCGCCGGTGGCGTTGATAACCGACTGGCACGCGATCGATCCTTCCTCATTGGTCTTCGAGTCGCGAATGCGCACGCCGGTCAGGCGATCGCCCTCGCGAAGAAAGCCGCTGACCTCGGTGTGGGTCATGACCCGCGCGCCTCGGCGTCGCGCCGATTCGACGTTTCCGACCACGAGGTAGAACGGGTCGAGGTGGCCGTCCTCAGGGACCCAGAAGACGGTGCGCACCTGCTTGGATAGAGCGGGCTCGCGGCGGCGGGCCTCATCGAGTGAAATCCGTTCGCAGGTGATGCCGGTGCGGCGGCAGCCCTCGACGAACTTCGGCTCCCACTCCTGGTCTTCCGCGGTGACCGAGACGAAGTACCCGCCGGTGTCCTCGACCGAGCTGCGGGCGATCCGCCGCAGGATACGGCCTTCCTCCACACACTCGATGGCGGCCTGTTCGTCGTTGACGCAGTACCGCCCCCCCGAATGGAGAAGGCCGTGTGACCGGCCCGTCGTCCCGGATGCCAGGTCGCCTTTCTCGACCAGGATGGCATCGATGCCGCGCAGGGTCAGGTCGCGGAGCACCCCGGCGCCCGTCGACCCACCCCCGATGACGACAACCCCGGTGCTGGTGTCAGGCATGCAAGAGAAAGGGGAAAGGACCGATGCGGCCCTTTCCCCTCATCCTAGCGCGCTTTTCTACGACTTGGCGCCAGCTCCAACCGCTTCGCGGGCCGGTTCCTTCTCGACCCAGCCAAGCGTCCGCTCGACCGCCTTCTTCCAGCCGGCAAGTCCCGCCTTGCGCTGCGCCTCGGTCGACTTCGGCTCGAACACCTTGTCAACCTGCCAGTTCTTGCGCAGCTCGTCCAGCGTGCTCCAGAAGCCGGTCGCCAGCCCGGCGCCGTAGGCAGCGCCCAGTGACGTCGTCTCCTGCACCTGGGGACGGATGACCTTGACGCCGAGGATGTCGGCCTGCAGCTGCATCAGGAAGTCGTTCTTGACCGCCCCGCCGTCCACCTTGAGGGTGGTGAGCTTGACGCCCGAGTCCGCTTCCATCGCGTCCGCAACTTCCTTGGTCTGATAGCAGATCGCCTCCAGCGTCGCCCGCACGATGTGGGCCCGGGTGACGTAGCGAGTCAGCCCGACGATCGCACCGCGCGCGTACATGTCCCAGTGCGGTGCGAACAGCCCTGAGAACGCCGGTACGAAGTAAATGCCGCCCGCGTCCTCGACCGACTTAGCGATTGCCTCAGTCTCCGAGGCATCCTTGATCAGCCCGAGGTTGTCGCGCAGCCACTGGATGGCCGCGCCGGTGATGGCGATCGAGCCTTCCAGCGCGTACACAGACTTGCCCTGCTCCAGGCCGTAGGCGGCCGTGGTCAGCAGACCGCTCTTCGAGGGGACGGGTGACGTCCCGGTGTTGAGCAGCATGAAGTTGCCGGTGCCATACGTGTTCTTGGCTTCGCCCGGTGTGAAACAGGTTTGCCCGAAAAGGGCCGCCTGCTGGTCGCCGAGGTCCGCGCAAACCGGCACGACGCCGCCCACCGCTCCGTTCGCCTTGGTCTGCCCGTAGAACTTCTTATCGCTCGACGGCCGGATCTGCGGCAGCATGGCCCGCGGGACCTTGATCTTGCTGAGCAGCTCCGCGTCCCAGTCCAGCGTCTTGAGGTCCATCAGCATGGTGCGCGATGCGTTGCTGTAGTCGGTGACGTGCGCCCCGCCATCGGGCCCACCCGTCAGCCACCAGATGACCCAGGTATCGATGTTGCCGAACAGCAGGTCCCCGCGCTCCGCCGACGCCCTGGCGCCCGAGACGTTGTCGAGGATCCACTGGATCTTCGGTCCTGAGAAATAGGTGGCGACGACGAGACCGGTCTTACTCTTGACGAGTGGCTCGACGCCGTCGTTGATCAGCTTCTGACAGATGTCGATGGTGCGGGTGTCCTGCCACACGATGGCATTGTGGATGGGCTTGCCGGTCTTCTTCTCCCAGACCACCGTGGTCTCGCGCTGGTTGGTGACGCCGATGCCCGAGATCTCGTCGGCCTTGATCCCGCCCTTCTGCATCGAGCCCTTGATCACGCGCTGCGTCTTCTCCCAGATTTCCATCGGGTTGTGCTCGACCCATCCAGGCTTGGGATAGATCTGCTCGTGCTCGAGGTAATCGGTCGACACGACCTTGCCATCGTGGCTGAACACCATGAAACGGGTCCCCGTGGTGCCCTGGTCGACGGCTGCCGCGTACTTCTTTTCCGCCATTCCATCCTCCTTACGTTGTCGTTGTCGTTGCCCGCTGGGGTAGCGCCGCCAGGCTGTCGCTCAGCGCCCGGAGCATCAGGTAGGACGAGGTCGCGCCCGGGTCCTGGTGGCCGATGCTGCGATCGCCGAGGTAGCTGGCGCGTCCCTTCAGCGCTTTGAGCGGAATCGTCGCCTTCATTCCTTTCTCGGCCGCGTCTGCCGCCGCGGCCAGCGCCTTTTCCAGGGGCGCTCCGTTATCGAGAGATTGCTTCGCTTGCTCGATCGCGGGAGTTAACGCGTCGACCATCGTCTTGTCGTTGGGGTTCGCTTTGCCTCGCTCGACCACACCCTTCAGGCCTGCCTCGAGCGCACCCACGAGATCCCGGTCGGAGATCTCCGCTTTCCCATCCAGCGCGGCGCCGGCTCGTAGGAAAAACGTGCCGTACAGCGGTCCGCCGGCGCCCCCCACCGAGCCGACCAGCGCCATGCCGGTGGTCTTGAGGAGGGTGCCGACGTCCTTGTCGCGGACCGGGGCTAGTTTGACCAGCACGGTCTGGAAGCCCCGGTCCATATTGATGCCGTGATCGCCGTCGCCGATGGCGGCGTCCAGCCCGGTCAGGTATTGCTTCTGCTCGGCCACGATGCCGGCATAGCGTTCCAGCCAGGTGTAGATCTGCGCGCTGGTCACCGCCACTACGGTTAGACCTTCCAGCGAAGGGCCGGGGTGTGCACCGGCGCATCCCACAATTTCGTCGTCTCGGCGTCGAGCTTGAGCAGCGTCACCGAGCATCCGGCCATCTCCAGCGAGGTGATGTAGTTACCAACCAGTGATCGGGTCACCTTGATGCCCTCTCCGCTTAGGTACCGGTGGACCGCGTTGAAGATCACGTAGAGCTCGATCAAGGGCGTTCCGCCCATGCCGTTGACGAAGGCGAGGACCTCATCGCCACGCTTGTAGGGCAGGTCCTTAACGATGGTGCTGGTCAGGATTTCGGCGATCTCGTCGGCTGACTTGAGCTTGGTCCGTTCCCGTCCGGGCTCGCCATGAATGCCGATGCCCAGCTCCATCTCGTCGTCGGCGATCTCGAATGTCACCTTGCCCGCCGCCGGCACGATGCACGAGGTGAGCGCCATCCCCATGCTGCGGCCGTTCGCGTTCACTTTCTTTGCCAGTGCCGTCACCGATTCGAGGTCCGCGCCTGCCTCGGCGGAGGCGCCGACGATTTTTTCCAAGAGAACGGTGACACCCACGCCGCGACGCCCGGCCGTGTACAGGCTATCCTGGACCGCGACGTCGTCGTTGGTGATGACCGCGTTCACTTTGGCGCCCTCTCCACGCGCCAACTCCGCCGCCATCTCGAAGTTCATGATGTCGCCGGTGTAGTTCTTGACGATGTGCAGGACGCCGGCCCCGCCATCGACCGCCGCGGTCGCCCGCGCCATCTGGTCAGGCGTCGGCGAGGTGAACACCGCCCCGGGACACGCCGCATCGAGCATGCCCAGGCCGACGTAGCCGCCGTGCATCGGCTCGTGACCGCTGCCACCCCCCGACACCAGGCCCACCTTGCCTTTGCGCGGTGCATCCTTGCGGATGATCACGTTCGGGTCGTACTCCACCCGGATCAGGTCGGCATGCGCCGCGGCCATCCCAGCCATGGCGTCCTTAACCTCCGTCTCCGGCGTGTTGATCAACTTCTTGAGCCTGGTCGTCACTGTTGTTTGTGCCATCGTTACCTCCTCTTACTTACCGGCCGGCAACACGCGTCGGAACATGAATAGTCCGAGTCCTTTCCCCATCAGCAGTCCGAGCCCAATGGCCAGCAGGTCGATCCCCAGCGCCACAGGGTCGAATCGCGGTGCCAGCAGGGCGAGCAGCACGGCGCCGAAGGCCAGACCGCTACCCCCGACGAGCAGAATGCGGTTCAGCCGCTGCATGGGCGTGCGCGCCACCGCCCGAGGGCGGGGCGAGGGTTCGATCCCTCGCCCGCCCGAGGCTTTACCGATCTGTCGCTTGAGCCGTCGAGACACCGTCCTCCTACGCCCGCGCCCGCGCCGATTCCGCGACCGGAATGGTGTCCGGACCAACGGGAGCCGCCAGGTGCTGGTGGACGAACATGTCGTAGATCCACGCGCCGAGAGGCCCGCCGATGAGCGGCAGCCCGGTCGTGATCAAGACGTTGAAGTTCTGACCCGGGATCGCGTTCGAGCCGTAGCCGATGAAGAGCCCCCAGATCCGCGGCCCGAGGTCACGCGCCGGGTTCAAGGACGCCATCTCAATCGGTGCAAACAAGCCGACCAGGGCGGCGACGACGAAGCCGATCGCGATCGGCGCCAGGTTGGCCGCCGACGGTACCCGGTCCTCGACGATGCCGAGGATGCAGATCACCAGGATCGCGGTGATGATGATCTCGGTTCCTGCGCCCCGCCACCAGGGATCCTGCGTCAGGTAATCGGCGCCACCCGTGAGCGCCGGATGACCCGCATACCCGACTAGCCCCGGATGCGGCCAGTTCGCCCAGAAGATCAGCCCGCTCAAGACGCCGTTATCGCCGCCGCGAGAGACCTTGTTCGCAGTCTCGAACGCGACGATGAGCCCGTTCCACACGAAGGACACGCCGATGGCTGCGATGAACGCCCCGACGAGCTGCGAGCCGATGTACCCCGGTACCTTCGACCATGGGAAACCACGGCGCCAGGCCAGCGACAGCGTGACGGCCGGGTTCAAGTGCGCGCCGGACACGGCGCCGGACGCGTAGATGGCGAGCATAACCGCGAAGCCCCAGAAGAATCCTGCGCCCAGCAGGCCGGCCTTGAAGCCGTTCCCACCGGCGCCCGCCTGCGCATAGGCGACAAAGCTGTCGCCCAGGAAAACTAGAAGGAACGTTCCCAGGATCTCGCCTAGGTATTTCTTAGTCCAGCTTTCGCTTACCGCCATTTATTCCTCCTCCCTTCTTTTGACTAGAAGTCGCGCGATGACGCCTGGATGATGGTCTCGGTCCCCGTTGCACCTCCTTTGGCAAGCAGTACAAAAAAGCCCTAACCTGCACGCTCCATTCGGAGCGCATAGGTCAGGACTTTTCCCTTCATGTCCCGCCAGTCGCTGCAGGCTTGTTCATAGCACACGATTAGGGTTGTGTCAATCTCCAATCCGGGCGTCCCGGAACTCGCGCCAGAGCTTCTGCTCGGCGCTCGAGACGACATCCGCGCCGGCGGCCAGCACGGCAGCGGCCTGATCCGTCGTCGTGATGAACCCGGTGCCCCACACCGGAACGTTTGTGCTTTCCCGGATGGTCGGCATCACCTGGGGAATAGCCACCGCGGGTGCAATGGCGATCGCGTAGGGTGCCGGCAGGCCCAAGCTGTTGAGCCCGGTTTCCAGGCCGGTGGAGTCGATGGCGTGAATCCGCTGGACGGTTCGCAACCGGAAGCGGCTGGCGTCGCGCAGGAGGTGAGGCTTCACCGAGAGCACGCCCGAGAAGCCGAGGTCGGTGGCGAGGAAAGCGAGCGCCGCGCTATCGGCGGCCAGCCCTTCGACCGCGTCGAGGTTAACGAAGATCGCCACCCCGTGGTGGGCGGCATCGGCCAGCGGCCCCAGCATCGCCAGCAGGCTGCCGCGCTCCACCAGCAGCTGGCGGTACCCGAGATCGAGCGCCTGATGCAGGGTGTTGCTGTCCCGGATGGCGGGCAACATTGCACGGGAAAGGCCCGGAGTTCTCATGGCCACAGGCTCATCGTGCTGGTACTGACCGCGCGCGCTCCACGCTTGAGCGCGGCCTCACGCTGGTGCGGCTCGGTCACGAATCCGCCGACGATGATCGGGACCGGGTGCCGTGCCCGGATCTGGTCCGCGACAAGCGGGAAGATCACCGCCGGCTGCACCTCGACGATGTCGGGACGGGCGTGCTCGACGGCGGTCATCGCCGAGTGCAGTCCGTGATCGTCATAGAGCAGCAGCCGTTGCACCGCGATCACGCGCTCGGCTCGGGCGGCGGCCACCAGGCCACTGTGGGAGGTGATGATCCCGTTGACGCCGATCTCGCGAGCCAGGAACGCGACGCCGGCACGATCCTTGCCCAGCCCGGCAATCAGGTCGATATGGACGAAGGCCATCTTGCCGCGGGCCTGTACCGCCCAGACGAGAGGACCAAGATGAAAGGCGGGGGCGCGGACGAAAAAGACGGCCGGGACCTGCGAGGCCAGCGCCCGGGGAAGATCCTCGGCATGGCGGATCACGGCCGCGACCGGCACGCGGTCGAAGGCCTCGAAGAGGCGCGTGACCGATCGATCGACGGCCTGTGCGCGAGCCGGCGGGGGGGTCGCGCGAGTGGCCATCGCCACCTCCTCCTTAAGGCTTCGATTTTACGGGGGCGGCTATTCTCGCCGCCCTTTCCACGCCGGGGGCGGCTATTGACCGAATGCTCTCCGGGTCGCAGACTACGGCATGCAAGGAGGCGAGCGAGGCGATCACCGAACGTCCGTTGACGATCACTAACAAGGTTGGCCTGCATGCGCGGCCGGCCGCTCTCTTCGTGCAAACCGCCGCGCGCTTCAAGGACACGAAGATCGAAGTCGTCAAAGATGGCACCGTGCGAGACGCAAAGAGCATGCTGGGCGTCCTGACCCTCGGCGTGAGCCAGGGAACGACGATCATGGTTCGCGCCGACGGGCCCCACGCGGAGGAAGCCATCGCGGCGCTCTCCGACCTCGTCGATCGCGACTTTGGCGAGTAGTCCGCCGCGCCCGGCCCTTCGAGGGATTGCGGCGGCCCCCGGGCGAGTGGTTGCGCCGGTGTGGCGCTGGAGCGCCGCGGGGCTCGGCCCCACAAGCGGCGCGCTATCCGGCTCCGAGGGTGTTGACCAGCTTGGGCGTGCGATCGAAAAGGTCAAGGTGGATCTCGCCGCCAAGACCGCGCGCCTTCAGGCAAGCGGCCTGATCGCGGAGGCCGGCATCCTCGACGCGCAGGCCCTGATGCTCGATGACCCGGCCTTGCTCGATGGGGCATCCGAGTTGATCACGCAGGGGAGGCCGGCCGATGAGGCGGTCGCCGCAACGTTGGCGCCCTTTGCGCAGATGCTGCGCGCGTCCCCCGACCCGGTATTTCAGGCGCGCGCGGTCGACGTCGAGGACGTCGTCGAACAACTTCGACACGCGATGCAAGGTGTTACCGGCACACCGCCACCGCCGCGGCAGCCGTCCATCCTCGTCGCGCGGGATCTCGCGCCCTCGCAGACAGCCGGGCTCGACCGCGCGCTGGTGCTCGGATTCGCCACCGAGCAGGGCAGCGCCACGGCTCACACGGCCATCCTGGCTCGAGCCCTGGGCCTGCCCGCGGTGGTCGGCATCGCCGGCCTCGTCGATGCGGTCGAAGATGGTCAGGCGGTGTTGCTCGACGGGGACGAGGGCACGCTCATGATCGATCCTCCGGCCGACGCCGTCGCGACGGTGCCTTCGGCGGCGCCGCCTGCCGCGGACGCCGAGCCGGCCGTGACCCGCGACGGCCGCCGCGTCGAAATCGGCTGCAACGCAGCCGGCGTGGAAGACGCGCGGCGAGCCGCCGCGGCCGGTGCCGATGGGATCGGTCTGCTGCGTAGCGAGTTTCTTTTCCTCGGTTCCGATCGCCTTCCGTCGGAAGACGAACAGGTCGCGGTGCTCGAAGAGGTGGCGACGGCGATGGGCGAGCGTCCGGTCATCTTGCGAACGCTCGACGTCGGAGCCGATAAGCCGCTGCCCTCGCTGCCACAGCCACCCGAGGCCAACCCGGCGTTGGGCGTGCGCGGATTGCGGCTCCAACTGCTACGGCGGCCCGATCTGCTGCTCGATCAGATGCGCGCCGCGCTCCGCGTTTCGGCCAGGCACCCGCTGCGGCTGATGTTCCCGATGGTGTCCACCGTTGACGAAGTGCGCCAGGTGAAGGCCCTGCTGGCGCAGGCGCGGCTCGATGTCAACCCCAACGCGGCCGACGGGACTGGAATGCCGGTCGGCATCATGATCGAGGTGCCGGCGGCCGCGGTCGGCGCCGATGCGCTGGCCGCCGAGGTGGACTTCTTCAGTCTCGGCACCAACGATCTGACGCAATATCTGTTCGCCGCCGATCGCACCAATCCCGAGCTCGCGCCGCTCGCGGACAGTCTCCACCCCGCGCTGCTGCGGATGATCGACCAGGTGGTGAAGGCCGCGCACCGGCGGCATCGCTGGGTCGGCCTGTGCGGGGAGATGGCCAGCGATCTCTGGGCCGTGCCGCTGCTGGTCGGCCTGGGCATCGATGAGCTGAGCGTCCACCCACCGGCCGTTGCGCGGATCAAGGCCCTGGTGCGGAGCCTCGACGCCGCCGAATGCGGGCGGGTGGCGCGCGCCGCCCTCAAGCTTGACGGTGGCGCCGCCGTCCGGCGCCTGCTCGAGCGCCGACGCCTTCATTAATCTCCTCCCCCTCCGGGGGAGGGCAGGGTGGGGGCGATAATGCAGGTGGTTGCGCCCTGCCCGCCGGTTCGCCGGCTTCATCCTGGTTAACGTCGCACTCGGGCTCCTTCTGCCGGCATGCGTCAGCCCCGAGGCGGCTGCCGAGCTCACGCCGACGCTGAGCCTGAAATCGATCGGCGGGAGCCAGATCGCCTTTCAGAACGGGATCCCGGTGCCGACCTTTTCCTACCAGGCGCGGCGCCGGCTCGAGCTGAGCAGCCGCTGGCGGATTCAGACGACGCCGATGGACCATGACCTGTCCCTCGCCGTCCGATCGCAGTCGTTGAATCGGATCATTACCGACGCCGCCGGGCGGGAGAAGCCGGCCTTCGACGATACGCGCTGGTCGACGGTGGACGTCCCCGGATCCTATGATCCGCCCCCCTCGGCATCCGGAAACGGCGCCTGGTATCGAAAGGATTTCGATGTCCCACCGGACTGGCAAAACCAGACCGTCACGCTGAAGTTCGGTGCCGCCAACTACGTCGCGGATGTCTGGCTCAACGGCCACTACCTTGGCTACCACGAGGGTGGCTCGACGCCCTTCGCCTTCGACGCCACGGACGCGATCGTGCCCGGGGACATCAACATCATCGCGGTCCGTGTCGATAATCCGCCGTGGGGCACCCGCCAGGACATCGTCCCCTGGGGCCTCACCGACTGGTGGAACTACAGTGGGCTCACCCAGCCGGTCTGGATGGAGGCAACGCCCGCGGTCTATGCGGTCCGGGCGGACGTTGTGCCACACCTCGACAGCGCGGACATTGCCATCACTGTCCACCAGCGCGGCGGCACGGCGGCGGCGGTGCAGGTTGGCGTCGACATTCTGCCGGCGGCCGTCGATCCCGCGAACCTCACCAACCCTGATCCGCTGAGCCTCGTCCCGCCCGGGGCGGTCCCGATCGCCTCGCAGCGGGTGGACGCCGGGCAGCTCGGCCGCGACGGTACGACCCAGGTGCACGCGCGCTTCTCACTCAACAGCGCTGACCTCTGGTCGCCGCAATCGCCGGCCCTCTACGTCCTCGAGGTGGCGGTCTTCTGGCAGGAGCGGCGCGTCGACCAGCTCTTCGAGACCTTCGGCCTCCGCCGCATCGCGGTCGATGCCAAATCTCCGCGGCTGCTCCTCAACGGCAACCCGGTCCAGTACGCGGGTGTCGCCCTCCACGATGAGCGCGTCTATCCGGCTACCAACGGCCGGCCGCGCGGTGGCCCGGTTGTGACGCCGGATGACATCTTGATCCTCCTGGACAAGGCCAACACGACGAACGTCCAGTTGATCCGCGCGGACCATCATCCGGCGAATCCCTTGCTGCTGATGCTGGCCGACCGCTTGGGCTACGCGATCTGGGAGGAGATCCCTCTGTATCACTACACGCCGGCGACCTTCGGTATCGCGATGGACCGCGGCATCCCGCAGCAGATGCTGAGTGAGATGGATCTGCGCGACATGAATCATCCGTCGGTGCTCTTTCACGGCCTCGCGAACGAGTCCGCCGGTGGGAGCGAGCGAGAGCACGCCCTGGCCACTCTGCACGACCTCGATCGGAAGATCGATGGGACCCGGCTCACCGGGCAGGCGGCCTACGGGAGCCAGCCCGACGACCCCACCAGCCGCCCGCTCGACGTGGCGGGCTACACCACTTACTTTGGCGTCTTCTATGGGCCGGACGCTGGGTCTGGCACCGTTCATGCCCTGCAGGTCGCCCACGCCACCTTTCCGAAAAAGCCAATCATCATCCTCGAATTCGGGCGCTGGTCCGACAACGTCGCCGAGCAGGTGGAACAGCGGCGTATCCTTGCCGACACGTACCAGGCGGTCGCACCGTACCTCGATGACAGCCCGAATGGCTTCGTCGGCGCGACCGTGTGGTGGACGCTCGACGACTACTGGACGCAGCGGCCGGGCCTGAAGGTCGAGCACTTCGGGCTCTACGCCCCGAACGGTGATCCTCGGCCGGCGGGACTGCAAGCCGCCGAGCTGTTCAGTGGCGGCGCAGGGCAGGGCGCCCGGCACAAGATCGTCTCGACCGCTATTGGGCAGCCACGGCAACCAGAGGTGCAGAGCCTGCGATTCCTCGGCTACCTTGCCTACGCCCTCACGATGGCGCTCGCCATCCTGACGGTCATCCTCCTGGCGCTGCTGCTGCTGCGGCGGCGCCCGCCGCGCCGGGCCGTGGTCTCCTGATGCACCAGGTCAGTGGCCGGGTCCTGGCGATCTCGGTGCGTGCCGGCGTCGTCGCCGGCAGCTGGACCGGCTTTGCGCTGGGATTAGTGGCCGGCTGCGTGCTCGGTGCAGCCCTCGCGTGGTTCGCCGGGGCGATCCTCAGCTGGCAGCGTGACCTCAGCCTCACCCTGGGCGTGACCGAGCAACTGCTGCCCTTCGGCGCCCAGGTCCCGCTGCTCCAGCGGGTTCAGTCCTCGTGGTTCCTCGTCGTGCCCATCGCCGGGCTCCTGGTTGGATTGTTCGCCGCCCTCGTGGGCGGCTTGATCGGTGGCTTGGTAGCGGCCTCCTACAACCGCTCGCCGTTCGGGGTGCACGTCGTCGTCGAGGTGCCCGACCAGTCTCCATAACCTGCATTTGCGGGGGTTTGGCTTTCTT
>DATNNA010000198.1:0-2973 GCA_035602075.1 Binatus sp. (SeqCode)
GCCCACTCGTTCCAATCGAAGATGTGGACGTCGGTGCCGCAAATGGAGGAGGCGGCGACCTCGATCAAGACGTCCTGGCCCTTCGGTTCGGGGATTTCGACCTGGTCGATCTCGGCGCCCGGACCGGCAGTGGCTTTCACCACTGCCGTCATGGACGTCATGCTTGACATCTTACCGGCGGCCAAAGCCGTATTCTGAGGTCAAATCCGTCCAGGAGGGAGCTATGCGGGCGTATGTGCTCATCAACGCGTCGGCGGGAAAGGCGATCGAGGTGGCCAGGTCTCTTCAGGGCGTCAAAGGCATCGAGCTGGCCGACGCCATCACCGGGGAATATGACGTGATCGCCGCGGTCGAGGCTCCCGACGTGGCCGGCATCGGATCGGTGATCGTCGAGAAGATCCAGAAGATCGATGGGGTCTTCAAGACCGTCACCTGCCTGGCCGTCCGTTAGCGAAGCTGGCCGTAGGCGCGCTCGACCGAGATGGAGAGCAGCAGGCGCTGCTCCTTGAGCATGGCGGCGTCGTATTCGGCCCAGTCGGGGTGTTCGCCGCGGACCTTCCGATAGTAGTGTCGGAGCGCCTCGGCGAGCCCGTCGCCCTCGACGAACTGTGCCGTCCCCTCCGCCACGAGGTACTCGTAGCGGTCGCGGCCCTGGACGTGCAGGCTAGCCCGTGGATCGCGGCGAAGGTTGTGGGTCTTGGCGCGGGTCTGGGTGACGGAGACCTTCACCCGGCCATCGTCATCAACGAAATACAAGATGTTGGAGAGCTGGGGACGGCCGTCGCGCTTGATGGTGGCCAGAATGCCGTCGTGCCGCACCTTGAGGAAGTGGCGCGCCCGCTCGAGATCGATCATCGCCCACAAATGCTACAGCCGGCACCCGAAGGCACCGGCTGTATTGAAGTCAGCTTAAAAAGCTAACCTACTTCTTCTTCGACGACTTCTTCGCGGCTTTCTTCTTTCCGCCTGCTTTCTTCTTTGCGGCCATCCGGGCTCACCTCCTTCTTAGCAAGATTCTCCCGGTCGGCCGCTTCGACGCCGCCGCCAAACGCGCGTGAGCGCCACGGGTACCGTGGACGCGCGGGCGCCGGCGAGGCCGGGTACCGGAAGCAAAGTGGAGAGAGAAAAATGAGGGGAGCGACGGCGGGTCGCGATCAACCCTCGGGATCCGCGAAGCCACGCGTCGATGATCATCGATGTGGTTCGCGGAGTTCTTTGACTGTTGCCCTTCTTCAGGTCCTCGCCCTGATCAACGCGACGATCAGAGCGCGGCTCAGCGCTCATGTAGAGCGACCATAGCATGAATTGAGCCGCTTTGCATACTCTCGGCCCAATTTTTTCGCGAGCGGCGGCGATAATGGGCCGCACGCGGGTCATTGAAGAGAAATTTTCAGAATTTTTCCGCGATCATGGACAGCGACCGCCATCACAGCAGGTTTCGTAATAGAGACCGCACCCACGACAGCGAAATTTGCGTCCATCCCAGTCCGTTGCGCCTCCGCATGGACATTCCGGACCTTCATGCGACCACTGCGGATGCGTTTGCACCGTGGTCGAAGGTCGAGAGGAAGAGACCACGCGGGTCTCCTCCTCTTTGGTTTCTAACTGCAACCCGAAGTGCTGCCGCAGTTGAGGCACTTGTAGCAGGTTCCGTTGCGAATCATGATCGAGCCGCAGTCGGAGCACGCCGGCGCGTCCTCCTGGCCCACGAAACTGATCTTGATCGGGCTCGAATCCGCCGGTGCCGCCTTGATCGGCGCGGCCGCTGGGGCTGATGACGCCGCAATCTCGACGATCGGGTCGCGACGCACGATGCCGATGTCTTCCTGCTGGGTTCCGCTCAGGAACTTCGAGGCGAGCCAGCGGAAGATGTAGTCGGTGATCGACTTCGCGATCGGAATTTCGGGGTTCTTCGTGAATCCCGAAGGCTCGAACCGGGTGTGGGCGAACTTCTTCACCAGCACTTCGAGCGGAACCCCGTACTGGAGCGCCAGTGAGATGCTGGTTGCGAAGGCATCCATCAGCCCGGAGATGGTGCTGCCTTCCTTGGACATCACCAGGAAGATCTCGCCGGGCGTGCCGTCCTCGTAGATCCCGACCGTGATGTAGCCCTCGTGACCCTGGATGTCGAACTTGTGGGTGATCGCCCGGCGTTCGTCCAGCAGCTTGCGGCGCACGGCACGCGCCGGCTCGCTGGGGGCCTCGGAGGCCGCCACGGTGATCGAGCGGGCCTTCTTCTTGTCGTCGAGCGCCGTATTCAGCGGCTGGGAGCGCTTGGAGCCGTCGCGATAGATGGCGATTGCCTTGAGGCCCATCCGCCAGCCCTCTAGGTAGACCTCCATGATGTCGTCGGGCGTCGCCTGCTCCGGCATATTGACGGTCTTGGAGATCGCGCCCGAGATGAACGGCTGCGCCGCCGCCATCATCTTGACGTGGCCCATGTAGTGGATCGTCCGGGACCCCTTGGCCGGCTTGAAGGCGCAGTCGAAGACCGCCAGGTCGTCCGGCCGAAGGTGCGGGGCACCCTCGATGGTGTCGTTTTCGTCGATGTACTGGAGGATCTCGGAAACCTGGGCCTCCGGATAGCCAATCCGGCGCAGCGCGATCGGCACCGTCTGGTTGACGATCTTGAGCATGCCGCCCCCGACCAGCTTCTTGTACTTGACCAGGGCGATGTCGGGCTCGATGCCGGTAGTGTCGCAGTCCATCATGAAGCCGATCGTGCCGGTGGGCGCGATCACGGTCGCCTGGGCGTTGCGGTAGCCATAGAGATCACCCAGTTGGCAGGCCTTGTCCCACGCATCCCGCGCCGCGCTCAGCAAGGGCAGCGGGACATGCGCCGGGTTGATGTGGTCGACGGAGCTGCGGTGCTGGTCCATGACGCGCAGCATCGGCTCGCGGTTGATCGCGAAGCCGCTGAAGGGACCCTTCTTCTGCGCGATGCGGGCCGACTGAGCGTAAGCCTCGCCGGTC
>DATNNA010000199.1:0-9156 GCA_035602075.1 Binatus sp. (SeqCode)
TTGAAGACGCGCAGCGGCCCAACCCCCATCTGTCGCGGATCGCGATAGCGATCGAAGGAGAAGTGCCAGCGGGCCACAAACCAGCCGCCGTCTTCCTTGTGGATCTCGCGATCGCGCCGGACCTGCAGCATGGCGCTCGACTAGGCGATCTGGATCGAGCGCTTGGAGAGCCCCATCCAGTAGCCATCGATTATGCTCGGCAGCGGCTCGCCGCTGCTATCGCCGGCGCCAAGCGTCACGAACAAGGGCGCCAGGTGCTCGGTCCGAGGGTGCGCGTACCGTACCGCCGGGGCGCGGTGCATGAAGTCGGACAGTTCGTCGACGTCGCCGTGGTCGAGGGCCTCGTGCGCCCAGGCGTCGAACTCAGTCGACCACGCCGGCGGAGGTGCATCGAGCCGGAAATCGCGGAGAAAGGGCAGGCCATGCGTCAGGAACCCGCTGCCGATGACGAGCACCCCCTGGTCCCGCAGGGGGCGAAGGCGCCGGCCGATCTGGAAGAGCTGTTCGGGGTCGAGGCTGGGCATCGAGACCTGCAGCACCGGCACGTCGGCGTTGGGATACATGACCGTGAGCGGAACATAGGCGCCGTGATCGAGCCCGTGGTCGGGCTGCTCGGCGACGGGCTGATCGGAGAGCAGGCGGCGGACGTCGGCGGCAAGCTCAGGCGCGCCCGGCGACCGGTACTGCGTGCGGTAATAGCGCTCGGGAAATCCGCCGAAGTCGTAGATCAGCGGCGTTCCGGTTCGGGTCGCGCCGATGGTGAGCGGGGCATTTTCCCAATGGGCGGAAACGATCAGCACCGCGGTCGGACGGGGCAACGCCTTGGCCCAGGCCGCGAGTTGGGCGACCCAGAGCGGATCATCGACGAGAGGGGGCGCGCCGTGTCCGATATAGAGCGTCGGCATGCGGCCAGGGGCGCTGGCGCCGCGAGCGCGCTCCCCCACCGTGCTCGCCGCACCGTCGGCCGCCTCTTCGGGCGAGCTCGCGGGCTGCGGCTTCAACTCTTCATCCATCGCTCGCTCTTGACCATTCTCGCGCATGAACACAAACCCTCGTTCGGATCGAACTTCGATGGTGCTGGGCAGGTAACCTTTTCCGGGCATGCGCACTGATCACGCCGTTCACGCCGAGGGTTTGGTGAAAAACTACGGCCGAGTTCGAGCACTGGCTGGCCTCGACCTCGACGTCGCGGAGGGTAGCCTGCTGGCCTTGCTTGGACCGAACGGGGCGGGCAAGACGACCGCGGTCCGGATCTTCACCACCCTGCTCGAGCCCGACGCCGGTCACGCCACGGTCGCGGGTTTCGACGTCGTGCGGGATGCGGATCGTATCAAGTCACAGATCGGACTCGCCGGCCAAAACGTGGCGATCGACGAATACCTGACGGGCCTGGAAAACCTGGAGATGATCGGGCAGCTCTATCACCTCGCGCGGCGGGATGCAAAGCGCCGCGCGCAGGAGCTCCTCATGCAGTTCGACTTGATCGACGCCGCCGGCCGGATCGCGAAGACCTATTCGGGCGGCATGCGACGGCGTCTCGATTTGGCGGCGTCGCTCGTCCTGCTCCCTCCGGTCCTGTTCCTGGACGAGCCGACCACCGGGCTCGATCCACGAAGCCGGCGGCAGGTGTGGGGAATGATCAGCTCGCTCGTCCGCGAGGGCTCGACCATCCTGCTGACAACGCAATACCTCGAGGAGGCCGACGAGCTTGCAAACCGGATTGCGGTCGTCGATGCCGGGCGCGTGATCGCGGAAGGTACCTCCGACGAGCTGAAAGACCGGGTTGGGGGGAATCGCATCGAATTCGCGGTCGCGAAGGAGGCGGACCTCTCCCGCGCCGCCGAGGTCGCCCGGCGTCATTTCTCGAGCGAGGTGACCCTGGATCCGGCGCAACGTCGGATCTCCGCCCCGTCTCGAAACGGGACGAGCCAGCTGGCGACGCTGGTGCGCGACTTCGACGCCGCCGGGATCGACATCGTCGACCTGCAACTTCACCGGCCGAGTCTCGACGATGTCTTCCTCACCCTCACCGGTCACCAGGCGGAAGAGGAAAAAGCGGCCCCGCCCGCCGGCCGCTGGCAACGGAGGCGGCGCTGATGGCCACCGCGAGCGCGATGTCAACGGCGGGAACGCGCTACCAGCCGATCACCGGACGGCCACGCATTGTGTGGGCGTTCCTCGACGCCCTGGTGCTCGCCAAGCGCAGCGTCCTGGAAACCGTGCGCGTGCCAGAGCTGATCATGTTCGTCGCCATCCAGCCGATCATGTTCGTGCTGCTCTTCCGCTATGTGTTCGGCGGTGCAATCCAGGTCCCTGGCGGGCAATACGTCAACTTCCTCATGCCGGGGATCTTCGTGCAGACGGTGGCGTTCGGCGGCGTCACCACCGCCATCGGGCTCGCCCAGGACATGCAGCGTGGCATCATCGACCGTTTCCGTTCGCTCCCCATGGCTTCTTCCGCGGTCCTGACCGGCCGCACTATCGCCGACCTCGCTCGCAACCTCTTCACGGTGGTCATCATGCTGACCGTCGGATTCCTGGTTGGCTTCCGCCCGGGCGGGACGCCGTTCGAGTTCCTGCTCGGCATCCTGCTCCTCCTCGGGGTCAGCTTCGCCTTCTCCTGGATCTCGGCGTTTATCGGGCTGCTGGTCCGCAGCGTCGAGGCGGCGCAATCGGGCGGCTTCATCTGGCTCTTTCCCTTGACCTTCGCCTCCAGCGCCTTCGTGCCGGTGGCGACGATGCCCGGTTGGTTGCAGACCTTCGCGCGCCACAATCCGATTTCTGTCCTCGCCGACGCGCTGCGCGGCCTCTTCCACGTGAATCCCGCGCTGACGACCGCCGATACCCGCTGGGCGCTGATTCAGTCGGTGGCCTGGATCGCCGCCATCCTCCTGGTCTTCGTCCCGCTTTCGGTCATCCGCTACCGGCGCACGATGGCCCGCTAGCAACGCCGAGCCCAGAAGAGGGTCTCCGACCCGTCCTACGTCGTCTACCGAATAAGGAATTAGGCAGTCCTGCCGATGACGAGGTCGCTGGGCGCGTGCCAATCTGCAGATTGAGCAGAGCGCTGTCGAGAGTCATAGCAAAGAGTCATAGCCAGGTCCAGGTTGAAGAAGTCGGAATCGACGCTGCAAGCGCTCGCCACCGTGCTTCGTGCATCGCCTGAGTCGGACGCCCTCGTCATCCTCGGCCGGATGCTGGACTCGCTGCCGATCGGCTTCCACGTCAGCGATTGTGGCGGCGCGTTCCACGTTCTCTACGCCAACCATGTGTGGGAACACTGGCTCGCACCCGACAAGCTGCCGGTCGCGGGCAAGCGCCTCGCCGATCTCTTTCCGAGCGCCGAGGAGGCCGGCGTCCTCCAGCTCATGCGGGAGGTCTGCGCGACGTGCCAGCCAAAACACCTCAAGGGTTTTGAGTTCACGGAATTAGGTGCGACCGAACATGGCAAGCGCGTCGGGCGTTGGGACTGGGAGATCTATCCGCTGAGCGGCCCGAGCGGCGTCACGCATCTGCTCAACGTCATCATGGATGTCAGTGCGCCCAGGCCCGGACGGAACGGCCCCTCCAAAGAACATCGCCAGGCCGAGAACCGCCGCCGCGAAGAGGCATCGGGGGTCCTGCGCATTTTCGGTCTTGCTCCCGAGAGCCCGGCCTCGAGGGGTCTCACCGCTCTGAGCGAACGCGAATACCAGGTGGCGGATTTGTTGGCGATGGGATTCACCAATGCGGCAATCGCCGATCATTTGAAGCTCAGCCCGGCAACGGTTTCCTCACATGTCGCCCATATCCTCTCCAAGCTCGGCTTCCGATCACGTGCGCAGGTCGCCGCCTGGGTCGTGAGGCGCCGGTTGGTTCCGAGCACGTCGGTGGGCACTCCGGCCCTGAGCTGAGGGGCTCCGACCGCAAAAATCCCCGCAAAATTCATCTAAACGGAGGATGACAGTCGCCGCGCCCGGGGCCCATCCTTATTCGACTACCCTGGCGCAACGCATTAGCCGACTCACCGGTCGTCGTCACGTGCAGATGAGACTGCACGAACCGCAGCAACGCTTCCGAAACGCGTTCCAGAACGCTCCGATCGGCATGGCGTTGGTGGGTCTGGATGGCCGCTTTCTGGACGTGAACCAAGCCTTGTGTCAGCTCCTCGGATACTCGCCGGAGGAGCTGTCAGGCATCACCCTCCGGGAGATAACCCATCCTCTCGAAGTCGAGGGGCTGCTGGCTGGGACCGGACAACTGCTGGCCGGGGGGATCGCGAGATTTCAGACCGAGCTGCGCTACCTCCATGCCGACGGCCACGACGCGTGGGCCCTCATCAGTGTTTCGCTCATGAGGGAAGCCAACGGCCGGCCCCTCTACTACGTTCTCGGCATTGACGACATCACGGGTCAGAAGACCGAACGGCTGCGGGCCATCCCTGTCGCCGTGACGCGCATGCTGGTCGAAGCCCCCACCCTGGAAGCCGCCTCCCGTGGAATCCTGCAGCGGCTATGTGAGGAGCTGGGCTGGGAGATCGGTCAGCTATGGATCCGGGATTTCGACGAAGATGTCCTCCGTTTGCGGGACTTCTGGCAGGCGCGGTCGCCGCAAGTGGGGGCGAAAGTCATCAACTCGGTGACGACCCACTTCCCGGGAATCGATTTGCCGGGCCAGGTCTCCGCTCGAGGCGAGCCAGTCTGGATCGTCGACATCGCCAGCGATCCGAACTTCGGCCTGCCGGCGACGGGAACAGATGCGGACCTGCACGGAGCGTTTGGGTTCCCCATCCTGAATGGAGACCAGGTCACCGGGGTGATGAACTTCTACGGTGGCAGGATGGCCGAGCCTGCCGAGGATCTCCTCGCCATGGTCAAGGAACTGGGAGGCCAGCTCGGCCGATTCATCGAGCGGAAACGCGCAGAGCGAGCCATCCAGGCGACGGCCGAGCATGTGCGCGGCGTCCTGGACAACGTCGCCGACGGAATCATTAGCACCGACGAGAGCGGCGTCATCGAATTTTTCAATCGAGCCGCTCAACGGCTCTTTGGTTACACGCTGGTCGAGGTGCGGGGGCGAGACGCGAAGATGCTCATCGCTGACCCCTACCGACGCGATTTCGTCAGCCACCTGAATAACTATCTGCGGCCCGGCAAGAGCCAGGCCTCGGTCTCAGGATCGCGCGAACTGTGGGGGCAGCGCAAGGATGGGTCGATCTTCCCCATGGAGTTCCGTGCCAGCGAAATGCTCCTCGGGGGCGAACGACGTTTCGTAGGGATCCTGCACGACATCTCCGCGCAGCGGGCGCAGACAGACGCGCTGGAATACCAGTCTCTTCACGATCCGCTGACCGGACTCCCAAACCGAATGCTGTTCAATGACCGGCTTCGCCAGGCCATCGTGATCGGACATCGGGAACGAGAACCCCTGGTGCTGCTCATCATGGACATGGACCGATTCAAGGAGGTCAACGATACCCTCGGCCACCAGGTTGGCGATCTCCTCTTGCAGCAAGTTGCGTTGCGCCTGGCCACGACGCTTCGGCAGTCTGACACGGTGGCGCGCCTTGGCGGAGACGAGTTCGCGGTGCTCCCTGCCGGTGGGACGGACCTGCAAGGTGGGGCGCAGACGGCAAAGAAGATCCTGCGGGTACTGGAGCACCCGTTCGTGGTCGATGGCCGCAACATCGATGTCGGGGCGAGCATCGGCATTGCCCTTTGCCCTGACCACGGCGAGGAGGCCGATACCTTGATGCGCCACGCCGATGTGGCGATGTACGTCGCCAAACGTACCAAGCGCGGGTACGCGGTCTACGCCCCGCAACTCGACGAGCACACGGCCGCCCACCTGGCGCTCATCGGCGAGCTGCGCCACGCGATTGGGCACGACGAGCTGCTCTTGCATTATCAACCGACCGTCGCCCTCAAGACTGGCCGCACCATCGGGGTCGAAGCGCTGGTGCGCTGGCAGCATCCAACGCAAGGGCTCATTCCGCCGGACCAGTTCATTCCCGCCGCGGAAGAGACCGAATTGGTTCAACCGCTCGCCCGCTGGGTCCTCAATCAGGGCCTCTCCCAGTTACGGAGCTGGAACGACGGCGGACTGGACGTCGAGCTGGCGGTGAACCTGTCCGCGTGGAACCTCCGCGATCCTGACTTTCCAGAGCTCACGTCTGGCCTGCTGGGGAACTGGAAAGTTGACCCCGGCCGGCTGAAGCTGGAGATTACCGAAAGCGGCATCATGGCCCCTTCCTCCATCTTCGAGGCCATCACTCACCTGAGCACGCTCGGCGTCGGCCTCTCGATCGATGACTTCGGCACCGGTTACTCGTCGCTGGCGCGGCTGAAACGCTTGCCGGTCAACGAGATCAAGATCGACAAGTCCTTCATCATCGGCATGATGGCGGACAGCATGAGTGTGTCGATCGTGCGCGCCGTCATCGAGCTTGGTCACAACATGGGCCTTCGCGTCGTTGCCGAAGGGGTCGAGAACCGTGAGACCTGGGAGAAACTGGTGACGCTCGGCTGCGACCTCGCCCAGGGATACTACCTGTGCCCTCCAATGCCCGCGAGCGACCTGACCGGCTGGTTCCGCGAGTCCAGCCGGGGCCCTCTCCCCTAGGCGGCCGCCCCCGGCGCGCCTTCCTCGCGAGCGGACTGCCGTCCGTGCAAGGGCACGTCGTTGAGAAACACCGAAGCGACCAGTGCCAGGATCAAAACCGCCGCGCCGTAGAGGAAGATCTCGTGTAGGGTCGTGGCCAGGCCGACGCGAATCGCATGCAGCACCTGGTCGAAGATCGCCGCACCCTGCTGCCCGAAGGCGCTCGCCTGCGCCCGACCGGCCGCGATCTGCTTCGGATCGAAGAGCGTCTGGGGGTTGCTCCCGCCGCTGGTGATGAACCCCGAAATCTGCGATGGGATGTGCAGATTGGCCACCTGTTCCTTGATGTGAACCGGAAGACGCTGGGCCAGGACGGAGCCGAGCACCGCCGTCCCGATGGTTCCGCCGATCTGGCGCCAGAACTGGATCTGGCTCGACGCCACCCCGAGGAAGTTCCGCGGTACTGCGGTCTGCACGGCCGTGAGGTAGAGCGGAAAGGTTGTTCCCAGCCCGGCGCCAACGAGCACGATGTCGCGGACGACTTCGAGGCGCGACGTCGTGACGGTGACCTGCGATAGGAGCCACATCCCGACCAGCATGACGGCGATACCGGCCGTCCCCAGGAAACGGTAGTAGCGGATGCGCACCATGGCCTGGCCCACCAGCGTGCTCGCCACGATCAGGCCGAGCATCATCGGGGTCAGCAACTGCCCGGAGTTGGTCGCGGTGACGCCGAGGACGCCCTGGTAGATGAGCGGGACGAAGACAATCGTGCCGAACATGCCAAAGCCCGTGAGGAAACCGACGATCATGGAGACGCTGAAGGTGGAATTCTTGAAGAGGGAGAAGGGCACGATCGGATGGTCCGTCCGCGTCTCGATAACGAAGAAGACGGCCAGGAGGACGGCAGCAACCGCGAGCAGGCCCAGGACCTCGGGGGAGGTCCAGCCGTGGTCCCGGGTGATCGAGAGCGCCACCATCAGGGGAACAAGGCCGGCGATCAGCATTCCCGCACCCAGGAAATCGATGTCACGGATGGACGCGGATGAGCGCACGTAAGGCATGGTGGCGATCACCAGCAGGACCGCAATGATCCCCACCGGCAGGTTGACGTAGAAGACCCAGCGCCAGCCCCAGCTGTCGGTGATGTATCCGCCGGCCGTCGGGCCAACGATCGATGACAGGCCGAACACGGCGCCGAACAGGCCCGCGAGTCGCGCGCGCTGGCTCGGCGGGAACAGGTCGCCGATCACCGCGAAGACGGTGGCGAAGAGCATGCCCCCGAAGATGCCCTGGATGGTCCGAAAGGTGACCAGCTCGAGCATGCCGTGCGATTGGCCGCAGAGGGCCGAGGCGGCGACGAAGCCGATCATGCCCGCCAACAGGAATGGCTTGCGACCGAAGAGATCGCCGAGCTTGCCGGCGATCGGCACCATGATGGTCGACGCCACCAGGTAGGCGGTAATGACCCAGGAGTAATAGTTGAGGCCGTTCAACTCGGCCACGATCCGTGGCATGGCGGTCCCGACAATCGTCTGGTCGAGCGCGGCCAGCAAGAGCGCCAGCATGGTGCCGGCGACGACCCCGATCGTTCCCCAGCGCGTCAACCCTGCGGTGAGGTGAACGCCGCTATCTGCCGCGTTGCTTTCGGGCCGCCGGATGTCGTTGCTCATGCGCTCCTCCTCTCTCCCACCGTTGCGCCGGTCATGTTCTCGATCAGCCGCAGACACGCGTGGCGCAGCATCTCCAGCTCTTCGGTGGAAAGGCCCGCCGCGATCTTGACCTGCCACTCCAATCCCTGCTCCCGCATGCCTTCTAGCCGCTTCGCGCCCGCCATCGTCAGTCGGGCGTAGGTCAACCTGCGGTCGGCAGGATCGTCGATGCGCTCCACGAGCCCGTCGCGCTCGAGATGATCGATCAGGCCGGTGACGTTGCGCGGGGTGACCTCCAACTGATCGGCCAGTTCCCCGAGGGGCAGCTGGCGTTCGGGTGCGGACTTGAGCGCCCACAGGACGTGGAGCCGGCCCTCACTCAAGCCATGCTTCTCGGCCCAGCGATCCATGAGCCCGTGAGTCAGCCGGGCGGTGATACGCAGCGCCGTCATCGCCTCAACGGTGCGCATCTCTTTTTCGGAGAGCGGGCGGCGCGCCGCGCGAAGGCCCTGGCGGAAGCGGCTGTCGTACAGGTGTCCCGCTCGATCGGTCGCCAGCGTGCCATTGAATCGACAGTCGCCTTTGATTTCAGAGAACTGCATAGTGAGGCACTTCACTATGTAGCATTTCACGACCGATGTGTCAAATCCTCCATTCACACGGCGACCTTCAGGCGGCCGCCTGGTCGACTCTCCGCGGTTCGCGCCTACTCGGAAGTGTGAGGCTGACGAGCCAGCCGCAGAGGCAGGCGAGCGTGACGAGTGGCCAGATTGGCGCGCCATAAAGCGGCACGTACATTCCCAGGGTCACGGCTTGCTGCCAGCGGGCCGGCCGCGTGCGCAGGATCAGCCAGGCCGCGAGAACCAAGGCGGAGAGGTCGTAGAAGTTGACATAGGGGCTTACCAGCACGCTGGCGATGAGGCCG
>DATNNA010000200.1:0-2928 GCA_035602075.1 Binatus sp. (SeqCode)
GCTGCGAGCTCGAACGGCGCGAGCCTGCCCGGGACCGGCAAGCCCACCATCGTCCTCGGCAACAGGAACACCGTCGAGGAGGTCCTCCTCGGCGAACTCTACGCGCAAGCATTCCGGGCGCAGGGCTATATCGTCGAGCTCAAGCCCAACATCGGCGGCCGGCAGCCGATCGACAGCGTCTTCCAGTCCGGGCAGATCAACGCCTATCCCGCGTACCTCGGCGAGCTGGCGGCCAGCGATGCCGGCGACACGAAGCCGCCGACCTCTGAGACCGAGACCGAGCAGATGGCCACGAAGTACGAACAGCACCATGGGGCGACGGTGATGATGCCGGTCACGCCCTTCTCGAGCAGCGACACCCTGATCGCGCTCAACAGTTTCGCCCAGGGCAAGCATCTGACGACCATCGATCAGCTCAAGCGGCTGGGCCATCTCAAGGTTGGGGCCTATCCGGCCGCCCAAACCCGCTCCGCCGGCTACGTGGGGCTCCAGCAAGCGTATGGGCTGACGAATCTCGAGTTCGTGTCGGTGAGTGCCGGTGCGCCGACCTACGACGCGCTCGGCGGCAACGTCGTGCAGGTCGCGCAGACCGTCTTAACCGACCCGCAGTTGGCAAGCGGCGCGTATGCGGTCCTCAATGATCCGAAGAACATCTTTGGCTTCCAGCACGTCGCGCTGATCATCAACACGTCGCTGCTCCGCCAGCTGGGGCCCGCCTTCCAGCAGGCGTACACGGCCGTGACCAACCTGCTGACGGTCGACACCATGCGCTCGCTGAACGCGGCGGTGGCCATCAACGGGAAGGTCCCTGCCTCGGTTGCGCATGCTTTTTTGCTCGCGAACCACCTCTTGACCTCGTAATCCCTCCCCCGCTTGCGGGGGAGGGCAGGGTGGGGGCCCCGCGCCTTCACGGCCCCGCGACCGCGCCGTCTCCGATTGGTAGCCCCTTACGAATTGCCTTACTCCGTGCTTTGGGATGAAGTGGACGCTGGAGGGCAACCATATTGGGTCGTCTCGGCCTCATCGTCACGGTCATCGTCTGCTTCGTGATCTTCCTGTACCTCGGACCGCAGCGAGCGCTTCAGCTGCCGTCGGGTGCAAGGCTGTCACCAACGGCCACCGCCTCGGCCAGCGGGTCGCATGGCGGCGTGGCAATGGCCACGCCATCGAACAGCTCACCAACTCCGACCCCCGGCGCTCGGTCGACGACCACCCCAACTCCAAGCGCGACCCCCACCGCGAGTCCGACCCCAACCCCTGCCGCGAGTCCGACCCCAACGCCTACGCCGGCTCCCACGCCACCGCCAACCTCGAGTTCGCCACCGCCCGCTGCGGGTTATTTCGGCCTTCGGCCGGTGGGCAGCTGGTCGTCCCTTCCCTCAGACGCACAGTGCGCCGCCCAGGTCCATCACTCGACCTGGGAGCCGCGTCCCCAGAATTCCCAGCAGAACAACACCAGGCCCGCTCCGGGCGCCATGGCCGCCTCATTTTCGACGCGGCCGCGTGCCCAGGGAGGGAGCTACAACCCGCTCTGGGATAGCTGGCTCTTGCACCGCGTGGATGGGCAATTCACGGGCACAACCGACGAGATCTTCCAGTGGGCGGCCTGCAAGTGGGGCCTGCCAGATAACCTGATTCGCTCAACCGCTGTCGAAGAATCCACCTGGTTCCAGTACTTGCATTACCCGGCTAATGCGTCGTACGGCGGCGGGGGTGGCAGCTGCTACTGGCTCTACGGCTGTGGCGATGCCTTCTCCTCGCCGACGGCAGCCTCGACCGTCTACTGCAACGGCATCGCGACTCAGGGCGTGCTCTCGTCCGAAATCCACAACTATCAGAAAGACCCGGTGACCGGTGCAGGAGGGTACCCATACACACCCACCAGCGGAATGTGCCCGCAGACCTTCTCGATCCTCGGGATCAAGAGCTGGACCGACCCGGCATGGGAAGCCCCTTATCCCGCCTACCCCGGCAACCAGAACGGGACCTTCCCCTTCACCCGCGATTCGACGGCCGCCGCCGCTGACTACTATGGCGCAGCCATCCGCGGCTGCTACGAAGGTTGGGAGTCCTGGCTGAAGTCCACCGGGAACTATGCCGCGGGCGACCTGTGGGGATGCGTTGGTACATGGTATTCGGGTGACTGGCACAGCAGCGCGGCAAACACCTACGCCGCCAGGGTGCAAAAGGACCTGAACAGCGCCATCTGGCTAACTCCGGTCTTTGACGACGCGAGTCAGCAGTATCGCTGTGACGCGAAGTACGGATGCGCTAGCTGAGCCTTGGGGCCAATGTCCCAGTCCCTGGGACGAGCAGCCCATTACCAGCGGGCGCCGCCGACGATACATTTCGGCTGTGCCAACCGTGATGAGCCCTGTCGTCCCCTTCCTCGACCTGGCCGCGATGACGCGGGAGATCCGCGGCACCCTCGACCAGGGATGGGAGCGGCTGCTCGACACCAGCCAGTTCATCGGCGGCGCGGCGGTCGAGGAGTTCGAGCAGGCCTGGGCCGGCTACTGCGGCGTGAGGCACGCGGTCGGCGTGGCCAATGGGACCGACGCCCTTGAGCTCACGCTGACGGCGTTAGGGATTGGTTCGGGCGATGAGGTCATCGTGCCCGCCAATACCTTCGTGGCTTCGGCGGAAGCGGTCGTCCTCACCGGGGCCACGCCGCGATTCGCGGACGTCAGCCCAAAGACGTTGCTGCTCACCCCTGCTGATCTCGAGGCCGCCATCACCCGCCGGACGCGCGCGGTGATCGTGGTCCATCTCTACGGCCAGATGCCGGACATGGATGCGCTCTGCCGGACCGCCGCCAGGGCCGGGGTCGTGATCATCGAGGATGCGGCGCAAGCCCACGGCGCGAGCTGGCGCGGCCGCCCGGCCGGCTCGATCGGGCAGGCGGGCTGCTTCAGTTTTTACCCGGGC
>DATNNA010000201.1:0-2795 GCA_035602075.1 Binatus sp. (SeqCode)
CTACCCCGGCTTCATCGTCAACCGCATGCTCGTGCCATTCGTCAACGAGGCGATTCGGGCACTGACGGAAGGGCTGGGTACGCGCGAGGACATCGACCAGGGGGCCAGGCTCGGGCTGCATCATCCAATGGGCCCGTTGGAGCTGGCCGACTTCGTGGGTCTCGACACACACCTCTACATCTGTGGCGTGCTCTACGAGGGGCTCCACGATCCGCGATTCGCGGCGCCGCCACTGCTCCGCCAGCTGGTCGATGCCGGTCACTTCGGACGAAAGACTGGCCGGGGATTCTATCGCTACGGCCCCGACGGCAGCCGCGTTCCTGATTAAGCCGGATTAAGCCTTACGACGAACCGGCTGGCTTCCAGCTGAAAGGGCGGATGGCTTGCGACGGACAATCGACAGCGCAAGCAGCCCGAGCGCAAGCAGGAACGATGCCGCTGCCAGGACGGCAGCCGCGAGCGAGATCACGGCCCAGATGGCGCCGCTCTTCGACGCGACCTCGCTCATCGGGGTACCGCCCGTGACGAGGTGCAGCGTCACAAACGAGTACCAGACGATGAACGTTGCCACCGCGATCAAGATGGCACCCGTGCGACGCACCCGAGCAATCCATAAGCCGCCGAGTAGCCAGAGCGAAGCCGACACGGCGGCGGCAAAGGCGCCGTCCTCGGGGTTCGCCCTCCCGAAATCCGCCCGGTGCACGCCATCCGTCGCCTGCAGAATCACGAGCGCTGCCCCGAGAAACGCCGCCACCAGCAGCGGCAGCGTCTCCAATCTCGCGTTCCGGCCGCGCGGGTTGGTCCAGGACACGGCGGCGCTGATCACGACCACGGCGCACGCCGGCACGAGTGCCATGGCGACCGTCGCTACCGGAAGACCTTCGTGCTTCACAAAGGTGCCGAGCGCGCCGGCGGCGGAGACGAAGTGGGTGGATGCGACCACCGCGAATTCAACGAAGGCGATCGCGGCGGCGCCGAAGATCCCGAAGCGCAAGCCAGTGAACGCCAGAATGATGCAAACCAACCAGATCGCTCCCACGACCAGCGCGATGACCGTATAGATACCGTTGATCTGGCCGCTGTGCAGTTCGTGGAGCAGCAAGAACGCGCCGAGAGCGACGGCCAGGAGTCCGGCCGCAGTCAAGAGAACTCGAGCCGGTAGCAGGAACGGGCCTTGCGCTCGTCGAACCGCCGGACTCGCCCGCATCGCGGAACATTGTACGGGCGGCTCCGCTTTCGCTAGACTCTCTACGAATTTTGGTAAGGCAACCGCGCCGGCGGCGCGCATCCGCCGCGCTGGGCCCTGAACGCGTGCGGCAGTATGGCCGCACCGCCGTGGCCGTGATCGGCGGGCTGGCCCTCCTGGTTTCGGGGCTCGCCGTCTTTCGCGTCTGGTCGGCCATCCATGCGATCTCGCCGCGGGCCCAGCCGCAAGACCTGATCGCGTTGGTTCACGCGAAGAGCGACGAGCCGGGCTCCCTCGGCTGGAAGATCAAGCACGACGAACGCATCAACATCCTGCTGCTCGGCTACGGCGGACCGGGCCACGATGGGCCGTTTCTGACCGACTCCATCATGCTGCTGTCGATCCGGCCCGGGATGCGCGAGGCGATGATGATTTCGCTGCCGCGCGACCTCTGGGTGAAGATCCCGGCACTGCCCCCCAACGGGTTCATGATGGGCAAGCTCAATAGCGCCTACGCGATCGGTACCGATCACAGCAACTATCCCAACGTCCGCAGTGAATGGAAGACGGACTTGGGCGGTGGCGACCTGGCGGCGGCTACGGTTTCGCAGGTGATCGACCAGCCGATCGATTACTGGGTCGGCGTGGACTTCAAGGCGTTTCGCGAGGTCGTCAACGCCCTTGGCGGCGTCCGCGTCAATCTCCCGACCGCGCTGGACGATCCCTATTTCCCGGCCGGTGAGTCCACCGGGATGATGCGCATCCACTTCGATGCCGGCTGGCAGCAGTTCGACGGTGAGCGGGCGCTGGAGTACGCGCGCTCGCGCGAAACGACCTCGGACTTCGACCGGTCGCGTCGCCAGCAGCTGGTCATCCTGGCGGTCCGCCAGCGGGTGTTCTCGCTGAACGCGATCCCCCGGATGTTGTCGCTGCTCGGCGCGCTCCAGGACAACGTCCGCACCAACCTGCGGCCGGGCGACATCCAGCAGCTGGCCGACCTCGCGGGCAAGATCAAGGACCAGGACATCCGGCGGGTGGCGATCGATACGTCCAACCTGTTGCGCAGCACCACCAGCAGCAACGGCCAGTACATCCTGCAGCCGCTGGACCCGACCTACGGCGCCCTGCAGCGGTACCTGGCGAAGGCTCTCCCCGACCGCTCGACGCTGGCGAGCCAGACGCCCTTCCAGGTGCAGGACGGGAGCGGCCGCTACTGGCTGCCCTACGGCATCGGGACGCCGGCAAGCATCATGGCTTCCCTCTTTCAAGCCCAGGGATGGGAGGCGAGCGCCGGCCCGGCGACCACGCAACGGGTCACGCAGACCCAGATCCTGGATGGCTCCGGTGGCCGCGCGGCCGCCACGGGTGCCTGGCTTCAGGATTACTTCGGCGTGGTGGCCACCCCGATTGCGGCGCCGGCCAGCGGCCCAAGTGTCACGGTCCTGCTCGGCTCCGATTTCACCCTGAAGACCTTCCCGGCGCCTAAGCGATAATCGATTCGAGATGAGTTTGGCCGGTGCCTTGCTTTCCGGCGATGTCCGGGCGCTGGCGCGGGCCATCAGCCTGGCGGAGGATCGGGACCCGCAGGCGAGCCAGCTGGTGGCCGAAG
>DATNNA010000202.1:0-2528 GCA_035602075.1 Binatus sp. (SeqCode)
TGGCTATGCGCAGGGGATCGTCCTTCGCCATCCCGAGGTTGGCGCCGCCGACCGGGCGGCGCAGGTGGCGACGGTGCCGGTCATCAACGCCGGCGACGGGGCCGGCCATCATCCGACCCAGGCCCTGCTCGACCTCTACACTATGAAGAAGGAGCTGGGCCGCCTCGACCACCTGCGGGTTGGCCTGGCCGGCGACTTGCGCAACGGTCGCACGGTTCGGTCACTGGCGTTGCTGCTCTCACGCTTCCCGGGGAATGAGGTGGTGCTGATCTCGCCGCCCGCATTGCGCATGGGCGAGGACGTCGTTGGCCTTCTGCAGCAGGCGCAGCAGGGCGTGGAGGAGACCGAAGACCTGGTCGGCGCAATCGCCGGCCTCGACGTTCTCTATCAGACGCGCATCCAGGCGGAGCGCTTCGAGTCGCCGGAAGAATACGAGCGACATCGCGGCGTCTATGTCGTGACGCTTGAGGTGATGCGCCGGCTGCCAGAGCACGCCATCCTGATGCACCCGCTGCCGCGGCTCGAGGAGATCGATCCGCTCGTCGACGCCGACCCGAGGGCCGCCTATTTCCGGCAGGCGCGCAACGGGTTGTGGGCTCGGATGGCCGTGCTCGACTGGGCGATGGCGCGCTGATGGTGCAGACACCATCTACCAAGGCCGTCATCCTCGATGCCGAAGGTCTGCGGCGCGCCTGGCGACGGATTGCGCACGAAATCATCGAGCGGCAGCCGAACCTGGCACAGCTGAGTCTGCTCGGCATCGTCACCCGCGGCCTGCCGCTGGCCCAGCGGCTGGCGGCCACCCTCGAGGAGCTCGAAGGCGTCCGCCTTCCCGTCATCCCGCTCGACGTGCGGGCCTATCGCGACGATCTGCCCCGTGACGCGGCCGCTCCATTGCCGGTCCTCCCGGCGGCGGCAGTCGACGGCCGGCCCATCCTGCTCGTCGATGATGTCCTCTTCAACGGGCGGACGGTGCGAGCTGCCATCGACGCCGTGATCGCCGCTGGGCGCCCGACGCAAATCCAACTGGCCGTGCTCGTCGACCGCGGCCACCGCGAGCTGCCCATCCGTCCCGATTACATCGGCAAGAACGTCCCCACCTCGCGACAGGAGTGGGTGGACGTCCATCTGAGAGAAACCGATGGCGAGGATTCGGTTCGCATTCTCGAGCGGCCGGCCCACTGATGCGCCTGCACCACGTCCGCGTGCTGGGGCCAGCTGGCCTCTCGATGCCACAAACGGTGGATATCAAGGCCGAGGGTGCCGACGATCGCGACGCCTCGGGGCTCGTGCTCTCGCCCGGCTGGATGGACCTGCACGCTCACCTACGCGATCCCGGGTTCCCGCAAAAAGAGACGCTGCTCTCCGGCGCGACCAGCGCCGCGGTGGGCGGATTCACGCACGTGCTGGCGATGGCGAACACCGACCCGGTGACCGATCGGCCGGAGCGGCTGCGGATCCTGCTGGCACGGACCGAGGCGCTACCGATCCGCATCGGCTTCGTGGGAGCGGTCACGATCGCCCTTGAAGGCCGGCAGGTAACCGATGCTGCAGCCCTGAAGGCGGCCGGAGCGTTGGCACTCTCCGATGATGGGCGCCACGCGATGGACGTTCCGATGCTGCGCGCTGCCCTCCAGGCGGCCGCCGACGCCGGGTTGCCGGTGCTCATCCACGCCCAGGCGGAGGGCCAGGGGAATGGCCCCGGGGCTGAGGCCGCCGCGGTCACCGACGCGCTGGACGCCCTGCGTGGTCTGCATGGCGCGCGCCTCCACCTCCAGCATGTCAGCACTCGCGGGGCCGTGGACTTGATTCGTGCCGCGAAGTCCGATGGCCTACCGGTGACGGCCGAAGCGACACCGCATCACCTCGCGCTGACGTCGCGGGATGCGGACCTGATGGGTTCCCACGGCAATGTCAGTCCGCCGCTGCGCACCGCAGACGACCGCGATGCGCTGCGCCAGGCGCTGATCGAAGAAGTGATCGATGTGGTCGCCACCGATCATGCGCCCCACGAGGAGGCCGCGAAGCAGGTGGGCGCCAACGGCTTCCACGGCTTCGAAACGGCAGTTGCTGTCGTCCTCGGGCTCGGCCTCGATGGTCGCACCGTCTATCGCGCGTGCGTCTCGCGGCCGCGAGAGATCATCGGGCAATCGTTGGAGGACGAATGGATCCTGATCGATCCGGCTGCCGAGTGGACGGTTGACGCGTCGTCCTTCAGAAGCCGCGGCAAGAACACGCCGTTTCAAGGCCGGCGGGTACGCGGACGGGTCATCATGACGGTCTGTCGCGGCCAGGTGGTCACGGAGCGCGTGATGCAGCATGCCTGAGGCGATGGTCCTCGTCCTCGAGGACGGCTTTGCCGTCTTCGGCGAGCGCGGCGGGCTGGCGACGCAGGCGAGCGGCGAAGTCGTGATCAACACCTGCATGACGGGCTACCAGGAGGTGCTCTCCGACCCTTCGTACGCCGGGCAGATGGTGGTCATGACCTATCCCCTGATGGGCAACTACGGCGCGACGCCCGACTTCCA
>DATNNA010000203.1:0-5111 GCA_035602075.1 Binatus sp. (SeqCode)
ATCGAGCGGCTGTGCGGCGCTTGCGACGAGCTCGGCGAATTCGTCGACCAATTGGTCGCTCAGCGGAGCCGACCGATCGTCCCACGTCCCCGACGTCGTCAGTGCGGCCGCCACGCGCTCCTCCGCCTGGCTCGCGCGCAGAATGGTCGGCCCGACCGAGCCGAGCGCGACGTTGACGCGCCGGCGCTCTTCGTCAATGACGAGGCAGAGGCCGGCGACCGCGATCACCATCGCGTTGCGAGTGCCGATCTTGGAAAAGCTGCCCGGGCCCTGGAGCCGCCGCCAGCGGGCGCCGATGATCAGCTCATCCAGAGCGATCGCGGTCTTCTTTGGGCCGGTAAGAAAGCGGTTCCAGGGCAGCGAGCGTTCGCCCCGGGCGCGGCTCTTCAGGACCACCTCGGCGTCGTACGCGGCCAGCACCGGCAGCGCGTCCCCCGCCGGCGAGGCGGTTCCAAGGTTGCCGCCTACCGTGCCGCGGTTGCGGATCTGTGGCGAACCGACGGAGCGCGACGCCTGCACCAGCGGCTTGTACGCCTGCATCTCCCGGACGATGGTCGCGTAGGTCACACCAGAACCGAGGAAGACATGGCCGTTCTCTTCCCCCCAGACCGCCAGCTCGCCGACCCGGCTGAGGTCGACGATCGCCGGCGGTCGCAGACGGCCAAAGTTCACGTCGACCATCAGATCGGTGCCGCCGTTGAGAGGCACCGCCTCCGGATGCGCGGCCTTGATCGCGAGGGCTTCGTCGAGCGAGTGGGGCAGCAGCACCTCCATGGCGGTGCGACTACTTTATCCGCGCCGCGACCGCGCGGACTCCTCGGAGCAGCGCCTGGGCGCCGAGGACCAGGTGTTCATCGGACGTGGTTTCTCGCGGCGAGTGACTGACGCCGCCCACGCTGGGGACGAACAGCATTCCGCTCGGGACGTGATGGGAGAGGACGGCGGCGTCGTGCCCGGCGCCGCTCGACAACCTCGCAGGCCGCCGTCCCAGCTCGGTGCAGGCCTGTGCCAGCGCCTCCATGACGTTCGCATCCATCGGCGCCGGTGGCACCGAGGACAAGAGTTCGACCTCGACCTGGCAGCCCTCCTCCGCGCAGATGCGTTCGAGGCGGGTCGCGAACGCCCGGACCGCCTCCCCGACGACACGCTCGTCGAGGTGTCGCACCTCGAGCGTGAACCGTGCGCGACCGGGGATGACATTGACGCCTCCGGGGTGGAACTGCATCGATCCGATGTTCGCCACCGCCTCGGCATCGACGCCCTGCACAAGGTCGCGCAGCTCGGCCGCGGCCCGCGAGGCCGCCCGTCCAGCGTCATGCCGCAGCCGGAATGGGGTCGTCCCTGCGTGGTTTTGCGTGCCCTGGACTTCGATCCGTTGCCGGTGGACGCCGACGATGCCGGTGACCACCGCAAGGTCGCTGCCGTCCGCCTCCATCCGGGGACCCTGCTCGATATGCAGTTCGACGAATCCCTTGATCGAATGCCGGTGCTCCTGGGCCTCGAGCATCCGGTCGAGGTCGCGGCCGGCCGTGGCCAGGACCTGGCGGATGGCAACGCCCTGCCAATCGAGCCCGTCGCGGAGCCGCTCGATGTCCAGCTCTCCGACGAGGGCCAGGCTGCCGATAAGGCCGACCTCGAAGCGAACGCCCTCCTCATCGGCAAAACCGACGATCTCCACCCGTTCGGCGAGAGGATCACCAGATTCGGCAAGGGTGCGAAGGACTTCGAGGGCCGCGACCGCTCCATAGGCGCCGTCGAGCCGGCCACCGTTGGGGACGCTATCGAGGTGTGAGCCGGTGAGCAACCAGGGTCCCGTCGTGCCCGGCAGGTGACCGAAGACATTGAGGGCCGCGTCCACTCGCGGCTCGATCCCTGCCTCTCTCATGCGTTCCGCGAACCAGCGCCGCCCCGCGAGGTCGTGATCGGACCAGGCGAGGCGGTCGACGCCGCCGTCGGGAAGGCCGCCGATGGCAGCCAATGCCCGCAGGTCCGCGAGCAGCCGCTCGCCGTTGATGTCGATCAAAGCGCCACCATCTCCGGGTCGAATGGCCGGCACTTCACAAAGCGACCGAATCCGCGGCTACCAACCATCGCGCCGTCTCGGTAGATCACCTGGCCGCGACAAATCGTGGTGTGCACCTTGCCGGTGACCGTCATCCCTTCGTAGGGCGAAAAGCCGGCGCGGCTGTGCAGTTCCGTGGCGGATAGAACACGCTGTGGCCGGGGGTCAAAGAGAACGAGGTCGGCGTCCGAGCCCGGCCGCAGGTCGCCTTTTTGCGGCCATAATCCGAAGATCTTCGCCGGATTGGTGCAGAGTAGACGGACCAGGTCGGGACGCGAGATCCGCTGCGGCACCACGCCGAAGCTGTGCATCAGCAGCAGCGAGGTCTCGACCCCGGGGATCCCCGGGCTGATCTCACGGAAGTCGTTGACACCGGCGCGCTGCGACAGCGAGAAACCGCAGTGGTCGCTGCCGATGCTGTGGATCGCGCCGCGGGAGAGGCGATCCCAGAGCTGCGCCTGGCTCTCGCGATCGCGAAGCGGCGGCGTCATGACGTAGCGGGCGGCGTCGGGCTGGTCGTAAACCGACTCATCCAACACGAGATAGTGCGGGCAGGTTTCGGCGATCGCCTGTACGCCGCTGCGGCGGGCGTCGCTGATCAGATCGACCGCCAGCGGCGTCGACAGGTGCACGAAGTAGATGGGGCTGCCGGTCGCGCGGCTGAAGAGCAGGCCCCGAGCCACCGCCTCGGCCTCGGCGACGCCCGGGCGAGCCAGGGCATGGTACTTAAGCGATCGCTTTCCCTCGTCGACCAGCTGTTGCGACATGCCTTCGACGATGGCGTCGTTCTCCGCGTGGACCTGGACCAGGAATCCTGTCTCGCCCGACCGTTCCATGAGCCGGTACCAGGTCCAGTCGTCGGCATAGAAGATCGTGCCGCGGTAGGTCGTGTAGATCTTCGCGCTGGTGACACCGGCGTCCACCAGGCCTTGCAGGTCGCGTTCCCAGCCCGCCGGGAGGTGCGCGATGTTGAGGTGGATCGCGTAGTCGATGTACGAGCGGCCCTCGATCAGGTCGAGCCGGGTTTGGAGCGCCTGGGCAAAGCGCTGGCCCGCTTGCTGTGGAGCGAAATCGAGAAAGGTGGTAACGCCTCCCGCGGCCGCCGAGAGCGAGCCGCTCTCGAAATCGTCGGCGGTTCGCGCCGTCCCGGTGTCGAGTAGCAGGTGTGTGTGCGGGTCGACGACGCCGGGCAACACCAGCAGGCCAGTCGCGTCGATGACGTCCGGCTCGCCCGCGATGCCCTCGCGGACTTCGGCGACTTTCCCGTCGCGCACCAGGACGTCGGCTTTCCGCTCGCCGTCGGCGGTGACCACCGTTGCGCCACGAATCAGCATGGGCTCAGCGCTGCTGTCGAGTCAGCCAATCCCCGATCACCCGACCGACCTGATCGCCCTGGTCCTCTTGCAGGAAATGCCCAGCGTCCCGGATCACCGTCAGGTCATCTGCCGTGCGGAACAATCGCTGGAAGCGACGACCGACCGATTCCACCGGCAGCACTGCGTCGGCGTCCGCCCACAGCACGAGGGCGGGGCGCTGGTCGCGGACCAGCCGCTGCATAACGGCGCGTCCCTCAGACGCCCCAGGCGCCTCCGGGTCCAGAGGGATCAGCTCGGGGAAACGCCGTGCCCCCGTCTTCGAAGCCTCGCTTGGAAAGGGCGCCTCGTACGCGGCCAGCACGTCGGCCGAGGGCGGCGTCTTGCAGCCGCCTCGGATGAGCGGCCGGATTGGGAGGTCGGGGCGCGCGGCGACGAAGGCGCGAAAGCGTAGCCATTCATCACTCATCTGCTGTTCGCCGGTGAACACCCCGGTGTCCATCACAACCAGGCGGTCCACCGACTCCGGTCGTTCATTCATCGCGACCCGTAAACCGATCGGCCCACCCCAATCGTGCATCACGAGCGTCACTCCATCAAGGTCGAGGTCGTCGATCAGCGAGACCATGGCCGCGGTGTGGTTGGCGTACGAGTACCAGGCGGGGTCCACGGGTTTGTCGGAGCGACCAAAACCCGCAAGATCCGGCGCGATGCAGCGAAAGCCGGCATCGACCAGTGGCGGGATCACCTTCCGCCAGAGATACGACCAGGTCGGCTCGCCGTGCAGCAACAAGACGATCGGTCCCTGGCCAACGTCGATGTGGGCGAGTCGCATTCCCTGCCACTCACGGAATACCGGCCGGTACGGAAAGTCGCTGATGCCGTCGAAGCGCTCGGCGGGCGTTCGGAAGAGCCGCGCCGCAAACACCCGCCGCTGGTCGCTTCCCGTGCTCAGGCGCCGATCTCGTACAGGTTGCCCGGGTCGAGGTCGAGGCCGTTCATCACTTGCCAGAGCGCGGCCACGGCTTTCAGAGCATTGCGGCGTTCGAAGGGAGCCAGCTCTTTGCCGTCCTTCAGCACGCGGACGAGTCCCTGGTAACACTCGACCAGGGAGCGCTCGGACTCGCTCAGCTCGACGCCCATCGCGTTTTTCATGCCGTCACCCTCCGCTCGCCAGCCGTGCCGATGACGATGCGATCATCCTGGAGCCGTTTCGCCTTGAGCTCGAAGCGCGGCAGGCTGCCGTTCTCGACTCTCTTGCAGCCGAAGCGGAGACCTTCATGCGCCTGGGAGAGCGACTTGGCGAGCTCACTGACGATCCGGTCGGCATTGACGCCTTCCCGCTCCGGAATCTCGACCAGCACCTCGATCTCGTCCTGGCGGCCGTCGGCGGTGTAGAGATGGATGCGGAACTCGTCGATCTCCTTGTACTCGCGGACGATCGCCTCGACCGCGCGGGGATAGACGTTCGTCCCTCGAACCAGTTTCATGTCGTCGACCCGCCCGCGAATGCCGCCCTCATAGAGATCGAAGGTGCGTCCGCAGGTGCAGCCGCTGGCCGGTACCCTGACGACGAGATCGCGGGTGCGATAGCGCAACACCGGGATGAACCCGCGGCCAAAAGACGTGATCAATCGTTCACCCAGCTCGCCGTAGCCGACGGGCTCGCCCGTCTCGGGGTCGACGACCTCCTCGATGTAATGGTCCTCGATGATGTGGGTGCCGCCCGGCTGCTT
>DATNNA010000204.1:0-9434 GCA_035602075.1 Binatus sp. (SeqCode)
GTGCTGGCGGTCGTCATCCCATTACTGGCCTACGGCGTCAGTCCGCTGCTGTCTGGCCGCGCCGCGTCATTGATGCACCCGGTCGCCGGCATCGTCGCCCTCAACCTGGTGTTGTTCGGGTCGCAGCTGCCGGCCGTCGTCGACCTCGCTACCAAAGACCTGGTGTTTCGCGAGGTGGTGCAGGCGGTCTTCATGCTGGGGGCTTTCCTCTTCTGGTTGCCGGTCGTGCGACGCGATGGGCTGAGCCCCATTGCCAAGATCGGATATCTCATGGTCGCCGGCGTGCCGCCGACGATCCCTGGGATCACGCTGGCGCTCTCCCACCACCTCTTCTATCACGCCTATCGCTCGCTCGAGGATCAGCAGGTTGCCGGCCTGCTGTTGTTCGGCACCGCGAAGTTCGCGCTCGTCGCCGGCACCTTGGTACTCCTCTGGCGCCTGCTCACGCCACAGCCCGAGCCGCCCGATCGCGACGACCGGCAGTCCCCCACCGGCGACCTTCCGCCGGGGACCCCGGCATGGCTCTGGCGCCTCGACGAGGAACTGCCGGCGGAGGCCGGAGTCGCGGAACTGTTACAGCCTTCTCGGCGGTAGTTCCGCTTGCTCCTCGTTGTATGCGACAACCATGATCCAGCCGTCCGCTTCGCTTCCAAACCCACCTGGCTCGGCTCTCACACCGACAGGGGGCGGGAAGGCGATCGCGTCGTTATGCCTTGGCCTGTTTGGGCTGGTTGTCTGGCTCCTTCCAATCATCGGCTTGCCAACCACCATCACCGGTTTGGTGCTGGGTATCAAGAGCGTGAACGGACCGCGGAAGGGCATGGCCACGGCCGGGATTGTTCTCTGCATCATCGGCCTGGTACTCTCCATCGGCAACGCGGCCATCGGTGCTTACCTGGGCGCCACCGGCCAGCTGCATTACTTTCAGTAAGGCTTCAGACCAGCGGCCACGGATAAGCCCAGCGCGACGTGGGCTCAGGGTACCGCCCCTCATCGGCGAAGCGGCGCGCCCGCTGCGTTAGCGCGCGCGTCTCCGCGCTGGAGATCAGTTGCTCCAGGTTGCGCACCCACCCCTCGCCGGCGGTTAGCTCGCTCGCGAGCTGCCGGGCATCCTGGCGGAGATTATCGGCCACCTCCTCGCCCGCAAATTCCCAGATCACCGTCCGCAGCTTGGGCAGCGCATGAAAGGTGAGGCCGTTGTCGACTCCCCAGATGTGTCCATCGCCGTCGACCAGGCAGTGGCCGCTCTTGCGATCCGCGTTGTTGACGATGACGTCGAAAGCGGCCAGCGTTCGAAAATCGCTGGCGCGCGCCGGCATCAGTGAGAAGTAGTGCTCGCGGACGTCGGCGACGATAAACTGCTGGAGGGAGCCGGGCCCCAGTGGGCCGTCGTCGCGATAGATGGTGAACGGCACTACCTGCCAGTTGAGCGCGGCGCTCACCAGATAGGCGGCAACCTCGCGTTTTCCGAGCGTGCCGTCCGGGAAATCGTCGAGCGGTGTCTCGCCCGGCGCCGGCTTGTAGATTGCGAGGGTTTCGGCACCGGCCTCCCCGCGGACCTCGGCGAGGTAGGTGTAGTTGGAGCAGTCCGGCATCAGCCCGCGCGCCTTGATGCGGCCCTCGCGCAGGAGGCGCTGTTGGGCCTCGCCATCGGGAAACCGCGCGGCGCGTGCCATCGCTAGTGATGCCCGTTGAGCCGCGGGCATATGCTGCCGTCGTGGTCGATGGGGCCACCGCACATGGGGCACGGTGGGCGGCCGGCGCTGATGAGGGCGGCCGCATGAGCGGCGAGCGCCTGCATCTGGGCGAGGCTCGCCTCGAAGTGACCGGTGGCCGGCTCATCGCCTTCGTCGACCAATTCCACCAGCGAGACCTCGAACGACTTCTCGTCCTGGCTGTAGGTCAGCGTCATGAAGCCGACCCGCCAGATCGGCGTCACGGGTTGCTCCAGAGCCATGTCGGGTAGTCGGCCCGCGGGCGGCGCCGGCACGCGGGAGAAGACTTCCTGCAGCCGCTCGGTCAGCGCCCGCAACTGGTCCTTCTCGAGGGCGAGGCTCACCAGGCGGTCGGCGACGCGAAGCTGGAGGTAGAACTCGCGCTTGCCCGGTTCACCGATGGCCCCGGCGGTCACGCGCGTGACCTGCTCGTAGTCAAAGCTTTCCGACGACATCGCTCTATTCTCCCGCACCGTCCTTGCGGAACCGGAAGGCGAAATAAAAATGCGGGCCGCTGGGGAAGCGGCCCGCTAAAGAGGGGGGAGGCAGCGAAAGTATGCAGATCTATCTTTACCCAGCCCGTGGGCCGGCTAACGGCGCCGGCCATCGGGTGTAGACCTGAAAGCGCCACGGCAGTAACTGATCGCAAATCCGGACCGAAAAGGGCCTCGGATCGGTGCCTAAAATGAGCTGTGAGACCCTCGTTGGACCCACGGTGGTGGCATCGAAACCTCACCACATTCCAGAAAGTGGTGGTGGCCAACAGCGTGATCATCGCCGCCGGCGCCATCAGCGGTCCCCTGATCACCCTGAACTTCTCGGGACGCACCCGGTTGCCCTTCTTGGTGCTGCTGCTTGCGATCGGCCTGGCGGCGATCCTCGTGGCCAACTTCCTGATCCTGCGGCTGGCGTTCAAGCCGATGCGGGAGCTGGAGTCCACCATGACCGCCGTTCAGCCCGGGCTCGAGGAGCCGCGCGTCCATGCGAATTTCTCCGACCCCGACTTGCGGCGGATCGCGAGCGTCTTCAACTCCATGCTCGATCGGTTGGAGCACGAACGCCACCTGAGCGCGCAACGCGTCCTGCAGGCGCAGGAACGCGAGCGCCAGCGTGTTGCGCGCGAGCTGCACGATCAGACCGGCCAGGCGCTGACGCACGAGATCATCAGTCTCGACCTCTTGCTGGAGCGGACTGGCGACGCGAAGGCGCGTCAGCAGCTCGAAGCCGTCAAGCGGACGCTCGAGGAAACCCTGGAAGAAGTGCACCGGATGTCCCAGGACCTTCGACCATCGGTACTGGACGACCTCGGCCTGGTGCCGGCGCTCCGCACCCTGGCAAAGCAGCCCTCTGGAGCAGAGGTCTCGCTGCAGGTGGACGGGGTGCGCGACCGCCTGCCGGCACCGATCGAGACAGCGCTCTACCGGATCGCGCAGGAGGCCCTGACCAATGCGAACAAGTACGCGAAGGCATCGCGGGTCAACATCGACCTCCGCTCTCTCGATGGCCACGTCCGGCTCCGCGTTCGCGACGACGGCGTCGGTTTCGATCCGGGGAGCATCCCGGAGCGTGAAGAGCCGGGCCGAGCCGGGTTGGGGATCTTCGGGATGCGAGAGCGGGCCACGCTCCTGCGCGGAACGCTGGAAATCCACTCGGCGCCGAACAAAGGTACCGAGGTCGTCGCACAACTACCACTGGAGGAACGCCATGCAGGTTGAACGCCGCCAGATCCGCGTGATGCTCGTCGAGGACCACAACCTGGTCCGCGCGGGGATCCGCGCCGTGATCGATGGACAGAGTGACATCCAGGTGATCGCGGAGGCGACCGAGGGGCGGGAGGCGATCCGGCTGGCGCGGGCCAACTGTCCGGACGTGGCGGTCGTCGACGTGGCCATGCCGGGCATGTCGGGGATCGAGGTGACGCGCGACATCCGGCGCCTCTGCCCGCAGACCCAGGTGCTGATCCTGACCGCGCACGACAACGAGGAGTATTTTTTTCAGACGCTCAAAGCCGGTGCCGTCGGGTACGTCCTCAAAAAGGCCGCCGCCTCGGACCTGATCGCCGCCATCGAGGCGGCCAGCAAGGGCGAGCCCTACCTCTATCCATCGGTGGCGCGGCTGCTCGTCTCGGATTATTTGCAGCGAGCGCCCGAGCGGGAGACCTTCGAGCCGCTCAGCGATCGTGAGCGCGAAGTCCTACGGCTGGTGGCCGAAGGCAAGACCAACCGGCAGATCGCGGATAGCCTCTTTCTCAGCATCAAAACGGTGCAGACGCACCGGGATCACATCATGAAGAAGCTGCACATGCACGATCGCACCGAACTGGTCAAGTACGCGATTCGCAAGGGGCTGATCGAGGCGGACAGCTAGGGCGCGATTTCGACTGCCAGCGGCTGGTCCAGGAAGCGACCGATGTCGGCAACCTCCGCCTCGATGCCGGCGCGGACCGTCCGACGAAGCGGCTCGGATGGTTCCACCAGCAGCTGGCCGCCGCGGGCCCCGGATTTGCGCAGGCTCCAGGCGGCGACCGCTCGGCCGTTGACGAGGACCGCAGGGTGAAGCCATCCGCCGCCCCGCTGCAGGCGACGCTGCAGCGGTCTGGGCACGGCGAGATCGCGTCGTCGATAGCCGAGCAGGTAGGTGTCGAACGCCGGCAGAAGTCGGACGTCGGTCTCCCGCGGCTTTGCATCAAGCTTCAGAAGCTGTTTCAGCAGAAAGCCCGGCCGTCCCTGGATCATGACGTTGGCAAGACCGGCGCTGGCTCCACGCACAGCCGATCGCGCGTCGATCATCGACAGGCCAGACCAGGCACTCAAGTCCTCGACCGTCGCCGGGCCATAGGCCGCGAAGTAGCGGCGACCAAGCTCGGTCAGCGCCGATTCGCGGGACCGCGTCGGACGCCGCGGGACCCAATCGTCCATCAGCACATAGGTTGCATCGCCATCGTCCCGATCGGGCCCGAGGCAGAGGATGCCCTGCAAAGCGGCCAGCCCGATCAGGTGAATCGGCGCCTGGGTCTGTGGGTCGAGCGCGACGTTCCACCTTCGCAGGCGATCGACCAACTCGTAGCGGGTCAGCGGTCCGGAATCCGACAGAATCGTGCGGATCGCGGCAACGCCCCGACCTTTCAGGTCGTCGTCCAGGCCGAGTTGCGCGTGGCGCCTGGTCGCGGCCCGCGAAAAGACCGGGCCCAGCAAGTCGACCAACCAGCGGACATCCTCGGCGGCGACGACGTGCAGCGTGCCGCGCATCAGCCACGTTCGGACGATGGAGCGCTCGTCGTTAAGCGCCCGGTTGACGCTTGCGGCAGAAAGACCCGTGCTGCGGGCGCGCAGGCCGAGTGCCGCGGCGCTCAAGACCTGCGCTTGCAAGCCGCCGACCTCACGCAGGATCGCGGCTGGACTCGTCCGAGCGAGCCCGCCCCGGGTCAGCCGCTGGGCCGTGGCACGCAGCCACAGCAGGCGGCTATCGGAGACAGCGCTAGCCGCCGGCGGGTCCTGCTTCGACGCCAGGTTTCGTCATGTGCGCGGGGTCCAGCAAGCGGTCCAGTTCGTCCGGGGCGAGTTTCGTCTGCTCCCGCGCCACCTGGCGGACGGTCTTGCCGGTGGCCAGCGCTTCTTTGGCGATCTTCGCCGCTGCGTCATAGCCGATCGCCGGTACCAGCGCGGTGGCAAGCATCAGCCCCTGTTCGACGATTTGCGGACCGCGGTCGGTGGCCTTGATGCCCACGATGCATTGCCGAGCGAGGTTTTGAGCGGACGCGGAGAGCAGGGCAATGGACTCGAGCAGGGAGAAGGCCGCCACCGGGATCATCAGGTTGAGCTCGAAGATGCTTCCGGATTGGGCCGCGATTGCGAGGGTGTGGTCGTTGCCCAGCACCTTCGCCACCACCATCGTCATCGACTCGATGATCACGGGATTGACCTTGCCGGGCATGATCGAGCTCCCAGGCTGGACCTCCGGTAGCGTGATCTCGCCCAGACCGGCGCGGGGCCCCGACGCAAACCAGCGAATATCGTTGCCGATCTTCCAGAGACTGACGGCCACGGTGCGAAGGGCACCCGCGGTCGACAACACAACGTCGAGTGTCGCCTGGGCCTGGAAATGGTTGTCGGTCTCTCGCACCAGGAGGCCGGTGCGCCGGGTCAAGTGGGCGCAGACTCGCTGCGCGAACTCGGGGTGAGCATTGATGCCGGTGCCGACGGCGGTGCCACCGAGGGGCAGCTCGGCCAGCTCCTCGGCGGTAAGACGGATTCGATTGACCGATCGCTCGACCTGACCGGCGTAGCCGAGGAACTCCTGGCCAAGGCGGATGGGGGTCGCGTCCTGAAGGTGCGTCCGTCCGGTCTTGATCACCGGCATGAACTCCTTCGCCTTCTGGTCGAGCGCGTCCTTCAAGTAGGAGAGCGCCGGGATGAGCTCTTCGTGGATCGCGACCAACGCCGCGAGCTGCATGGCCGAGGGGATGACGTCGTTACTGGACTGGCACTTATTGACGTGGTCGTTGGGGTGGACCGGCTGCCGAGAGCCGAGCGGGTGGCTGAGGATCTCGTTCGCCCGGTTGGCGATCACTTCGTTCGCGTTGGTGTTCGTCGACGTCCCTGAACCGGTCTGGAAGACGTCGACCACGAAGGCCTTGTCGAACTTGCCTTCCTCGACCTCCTCGGCCGCCTGCTGAATCGGGTTGGCGAGACGAGTCTCGAGCAACCCCAGTTCGGCGTTGACCAGGGCGGCCGCGCCCTTGATTTGAGCCAGGGCGCGGATGAACCGACGCGGGAGCCGCAGGTTGCTGATCGGGAAATTCTGTCGGGCGCGCTCCGTGCTCGCCCCGTAATAGGCTGTCGCAGGAACTCGAACTTCGCCCATGGAGTCTCGCTCGACTCGCGCGCCAGCTTCCTCCGCCATGCGGGGTCATGGTAGCAAGGGCCGGAAGGTGCCGAGCCAGCTGAATGGAATTAGGCGGCGGCTTTTTCGTCGATCAGCTTCGTGCCCAGGGCGCCGCGGAGAATGCCGGCAACCTGCCCGTACTCGTTCTCTTTCTTGGCCCAGGAGTACTTACGGCTGTTACCGTCGACCAGCGAGACCGTCAGCTTGGCGTTGAGCATTCCGGTGCTAAGCCGCGTATCGACAATGTCACGCACCATGAGCTGGAGACTCTTCGGATCGAGCGCCATGAGTTCGGCGGCGGACTGCTGACGCCGCCGCTCGGCGGCCGCCTCGCGCGATTTGCGGCCGAGGGCATAGATCAGCATCCCGATCAGGCCGAACTGCCTGGCGACCATCTGGCCGCCGCCGGAGCTGACCACAACCAGGCAGTCCTGATAGACCAGCATCTCCTTGGAGTCCAGGCTGCTTTGGATGCCCTTGATCACGCCCAGTGCACCGGTTGCGGCCATCTCATCCGGATAACGATTGAGGGGTGGGCGGTCCTGCGCCCCCGTGTAATCTGTAGCCCGTGGCGGCCCGCATCGTCTCCATCCAGCTCTGTCCCGGTCATCGTGAGTCGATGCTCCTGGTGCCGACCGCGACCCTTGTCGCCGGCGTCGGGCTCGAGGGCGACAAGCACGCGGGCGGCGCTCCCGATCGGCAGGTGCTCCTCGCGGATAAGGAGGCGCTGGACGCGGTCAACGTCCAACCTGGCACCATCAAAGAGAACCTGACCGTCGAGGGGCTCAATGTCATGGAGCTTCCGCCAGGCAGCCGGCTGCACCTCGGGGCTACGGCAGTGCTGGAAATCACGAAGGTGTGCGAACCGTGCTTTCGGATGGATGAAATCCGCATGGGTCTGAAAGACGAACTCCTGGGCCGGCGTGGGATGGTGGCTCGCGTCATAAACGGCGGCTCGATCAGCGTCGGCGATCGAATTACCCAGGAAGAAGCAGAGCCCCTGGCCTCCTGACTTGATCCGGGCCGTCGACCTGCACGTCCATCTGCCTCTGAAGGAATGGCTGGACGGCAGCATGGGGCCTTATCGCGAGGGGGCCGCTCGCTACTTCCGCAGCGAGGTGCACGAGCGCAGCGTCGACGAGCTCGCGGTGGAATTTGCTCAGGAGCAACTCTTCGGGATCCTGCTCGCCTGGGACGCCGAGACGGCCACCGGCCGTCCGCCGCTCTCCAACGACCTGGTGGGCGCCATCGTCAAACGCCATCCCAAGCGATTCGCCTTCTTCGCGTCGGTCGACCCCTGGAAGCCCAACGCGGTCGAGGAGCTGGAGCGGGCCGTCAAAGAGTTGGGCGCGAAGGGCGCCAAGTTCCATCCCTCGATGCAGGACTTCTATCCGAGCGATGAGAGGCATTTCAAGCTCTGGGAGAAGGCGGCGGACCTCAAGATCCCATGCCTCTTTCACACGGGCACCAGCGGCATCGGCGCGGGCCAGCCCGGCGGCCAGGGCATCAAGCTCGATCCCGCCCGGCCGATCCACCTCGACAGCGTGGCCGCCCGCTTCCCCGAGCTGCCCATTATCGCCGCCCACTTCGGCTGGCCGTGGCACCTCGAGCTGATCGCGATGGCGCTGCACAAGACCAACGTCTACATCGAGCTCTCCGGCTGGTCGCCGCGCTATTACCCTGAGGAACTCGTCCGCGAGATCGGAGGCCGGCTGCAGGATCGGACCCTCTTCGGCAGTGACTATCCCTTCATCAAGCCGGCTCGCATCCTGGAAGAGCTTGACGCCCTCTCCCTTAAGCCCGAGGCGAAGGTCAAGATCCTGCGCGAAAACGCCGCCCAGCTGCTCAAGCTGGAACTTCGCTAGAACCCCGTTGTACCGGTGCCGTGCACGGTTTTCCGCTCGCGACTGATCCGCTGGGATTCTTCGGTGTCCTGATCTTCATGATCATCGCCCTGCTGTTTCTTGGCATCTTCATCGTTGTCACCTTCGGGCCGATTGCTCTCGTGATCGCCGCGATCGTGAGGGCGTTCCGGAATTCGGCCGCGACCAATTCGCCCGGGACCAATTCCTCCGGGATGAGCATCACCACGTCTTCCGGCACGCGGATGGTTGCCCTGGACCCGGGGTCAAGCTTCAGCCAGGCGTTTGGCGCGAGCCTCCAGGGGGCCCTCGGCCCGCAGCTCGGACAGACGCTAGGGAAGATGCTCGCGATGGCCGCGGCCCAGCATCCAGTCGAGCTACAGCTGGCACCCATCGTGATGGCCGTTGAAGCGGCTCGGCGCGACGGCAACCTGGCATCGGTGCGGCCGTTCTTGACCGACCGGTTCGCCTCGATGTTTACCGCCGCAGGCCCAGCCCCGGCGGGAATCGCGCACTTGGCATTGGCGAGTAAGGGCGCCGTGGCCTCCGGAGATCACGTCGTCATCCGCATCGAGCGTGGCACGACTGGTTCCGCACCGAGCGAGTACTGGAGCTTCCAGCGGGACACCTCGGTTGTGCCCGATGGAACGCCGGTCGTATGTCCGCAATGCGGCGCCCCGACCGCCGGAGACTCCGCCGGGGCTTGTCGCTTCTGCGGTGCAACGTTCTCGACCGCAGCACCGGTCCTGCCTGAACCAGTCCGCTGGCTGCTCGATGACATCAGTGAAACGCCGCCGGCGCTTGCTGCCTAGCCCGGCGATCTTCCCCTGGCCTGTCCCTCCCAGCACACCACCCCGTCCTCGCCAACGACCGCACCATGCGGTGTTCCGGCGGGCAAGTCCAGGCGGTCGCCCGGCTTCAGGACCACTGCCGGTCTCCCCGCCGGGGTGAACGTGATCGATCCCTGGGCGAC
>DATNNA010000205.1:0-2699 GCA_035602075.1 Binatus sp. (SeqCode)
GGTGACCGCCCCGGCCGCCGTCCAGGAGCCCCGCGTCATGGACCTGATGGCCGCGCTGAAAGCGTCGGTCGAGGCGACCAAGGCGGGGAAGAAGAAGGCGGCGGAGAAGCCCGCCGCGAGCCGCGCGGCCAAGGTCAAGGTAGCCGCAAAAACGTCGGCGGCCCGTCCGGCCGCCCGACGTCGCACGGCCTGATCCGGCGTAGTACAGTCCGCTAAAGTGCCGGCGCGGTCCCAAACGGTTGAGCTCGACCTGCCATTCCAGCGCGCCTTGCCGGATCGGCTGCGCCCGATGCTCCCGATGCCCGCCGCCGGGCCCTTCGATTCGCAGGAGTACGCCTTCGAGGTCGCCTGGGACGGCGTCCGGGCGCTGGCGTCCATCGATGAGGGACAGGTTCGCATCTGGGGCCGCGACCTTCGCGACCTGACCGCTCGCTATCCGGAGGTCCAGGCGCTGGCCGCGCTGGCGCCGCCGGAGACGATCGTCGACGGCGAGCTGATCGTCACCGATGCCGACGGCCGGCCCGATCGCGTTGCGCTCGAGGCACGTCAGCAAGCGGTGCGGCCGGAGACCATCGCCCGGGCGGTCGCCGCGCACCCGGCCACCTATGTCGTCTACGACCTGCTCTACATGCGCGGCAAGTCGTTGATGAAGGAGCCACTGGTCCGCCGCCGCCCGAGGGTCTACCAGTCGATCGCCTCGAGCGGACGCATCTACGTCGTCGAGCCGGTTGCCGAGGACGGCCTCGCCTTCTTCGAGGCGGCCAAAGAGAATGGGCTTGGCGGCGTGGTCGCGAAGCGCTTCGACAGTCCCTATCGGGCAGGGCAGCGCCACCCGGACTGGCTGCTCATCGAGGCGGTGCGCCGCCAGGACTTTGCCGTCATGGGCTTCATTCCGCAGACCGGCGACCACCTGCTCGAGGCCCTGATCGTCGGCACCTACAACGGATCGCATTTTCAACCGGCGGGCCGGGTCGTGGGTGGCTTCGATGCGCTCGCGTCGAGACGCATTCGAAAGGCGCTGGATGCCCTTCCCAACGCGTCTCCGCCGGAGGACGCCCGCTGGTCGGACGATCGGATCTGCTGGATCGAGCCGCACATGGTCGTTGCCGTCAAGTTCAGCGAGTGGGACCGCAGCGGGCAGCTGCGTTTCCCGATCTTCGCAGGGCTGCGGCCGGAGGTCTCGCCGCAGGAGTGCATCCGCACCGCCATGGTCGAACCGCCGGAGCCGGCCCGGCCGCGTCGGGTCGACATCCAGCTCCCGCGTCTGCTCATTTGAGAGAGTAGGGGCGTGTCGATCGCGGACCGGGTCGCCGTCCGCCTGCGCGTCAACGGCGAGGACATGGCGGTCATGGTGGCGCCCTACAAGACCTTGCTCGAAGTGCTGCGCGAAGACCTGGGACTGACCGGCACCAAGCACGGCTGCGAGCTGGGGGAGTGCTCCACCTGCGGCGTCCTCGTCGACGGCCGGCCGTTCCTCTCCTGCCTGGCGATGCCGCTCGACCTCGAGGGTCGCGAGATCACCACGGTCGAAGGGATGGCGGCCGGGAGTGAGCCGCATCCTCTCCAGGTCGCCTTTGCCGAGTTGGGCGCCGCGCAATGCGGGTACTGCACGCCCGCGATGCTGCTCACCGCCAGCGCGCTGCTCGACCGTGACCCGCATCCAACGCGCGATGCGATCAAGGAGGCGCTCGCCGGCGTGCTCTGCCGCTGCACCGGCTACCTCAAGATCTTCGAGGCCGTCGAGCTAGCGGCGTCGAGAGGCACGCGCCGTGGCTGAGGAACTTACCGTCGTCGGCAAGTCGCTGACCAAGCCCGATGCCTTCGCCAAGGTTAGCGGGCAAACCAAGTTTGCCGACGACCTGGCGCTGCCGCGGATGCTCTTCGGCCGGATCCTGCGCAGCCCGCACCCGCACGCGAGGATTCTGCGCGTCGACACCACCCGGGCTCGGACGCTGCCGGGTGTGCTGGCGGTGCTCACCGGCGACGACCTCCCGATCAAGTTCGGCATCCTGCCGGTCAGCCAGGATGAGGAAGCGCTCGCACGCGAAAAGGTCCGCTACGTCGGCGATCCGATCGCGGCGGTTGCCGCCACCGACGAGTGGATTGCGGATGAGGCGCTCGAGCTTATCGAGGTGGAATTTGCGGAGCTGCCGCACGTCATGTCGATCGACGATGCCATCGCCGCTGATAGCGAGCCGATCCACGGCACATCGAATGTGCACAAGGCGGTGGCGCTCGAGTTTGGCGACACCGACGAGGCGATGCGCACCGCTGCCCACGTTCGGGAGGATGTCGTGTTCTTCGAGGGCAACACGCACCTGCCGATGGAACAGCACGCCGCCGTCGCCCAGTATGCGGCTGACGGCAAGCTCACGCTGTGGACCTCATCGCAGACCCCACATTACGTGCACCGCGCTCTGGGCAAGGTGCTCGAGTTGCCGATGAGCCGCATCCGCGTGATCGCGACCCCCAATGGGGGCGGCTTTGGCGGCAAGAGCGATATCTTCTCTCACGAGCTAGTGGCCGCCAAGCTGGCCATCGTCACCGGACGGCCGGTCAAGATCACGCTCACCCGCGAGGAAGTGTTCTACGCGCACCGCGGGCGCCATCCGGTCCTGATGAAGATCAAGACCGGTCTCACGAAAGACGGCCGCATCACCGCCATGCAGTTCCGCAGCTTTCTCGACGGCGGCGGCTAC
>DATNNA010000206.1:0-3102 GCA_035602075.1 Binatus sp. (SeqCode)
GGCGCGGCACCACTCGCGCCGCTGATGGTCCGGGTGCTGAAGGACCTCGGTCACGAGCGGGCACTGGTGTTCTACGGCGACGATGGTCTCGACGAGCTGACGACCACCGGCCGCTCGCGGGTCTTCGAACTGAGAGATGGCCGCGTCAGCGAATACGAGCTCGACCCGCAGGACCTCGGGCTCAGCCGATCACGGTCCGAAGACCTGCTGGGTGGCACCCCACCTGAAAATGCCGACCTGCTTCGGCAGGTGTTCGCCGGCGAGAAGGGGCCCCGCCGGGACGTCGTTCTGCTCAACGCGGCCGCGGCGGTGTTGGCGGCCGGCCGGGCGGATGACTGGACGCAGGCCCTTACCGTGGCTCGCGAATCGCTCGACAGCGGCCGGGCCCGTCAGGCGCTGGACCGCCTGGTCCAGACCTCGAAGACTCCCTCTTAGCTGGAAGCCAGCCCGGCGACGCCGCCGGCCAGCAGCAGGAGGCACACCAGGCCCACGAATCCCCAGGCCGCCCAGTATGTAAGCCCCGAAAGCCGGCGAACCCGGCGCAGGCGGCGCATCTTGCCCAGCGCCGCGCTAAGGGCCTTCTCTTCCGTCAGCACTATGTAGTGGTATCGCCCAACGGGGCGAAAACCTTCTCGAAATCGCCGCCGATTATGCTGTAGCCGATGCCGTTTCGGATCGCCGTCATCCCGGGAGACGGCATCGGTCCGGAGGTCATCGCCCAGGGCCTGCGGGTCCTCGAGGCCGTCACGGCGGCCACGGGCACACAGCTGGAGCAGGTCCGCTACGACCTCGGCGCCGAGCGCTACCTGCGAACGGGGGAGATCCTGCCCGATGCGGTCTTTGCCGAGCTCCAGGCCGCCGATGCCATCTATCTCGGCGCCGTCGGCGATCCGCGGGTCCAAAACCCGCAGTACGCCGCGGGGCTGCTGCTCCGCCTACGGTTCGAGTTGGACCTTTGGGTCAACCTGCGGCCCTCACGGCTGCTCGCGCCTGGGCTGACGCCCCTGCGTGACGCCGGGTCCATCGACCTGGTCGTCGTCCGCGAAAACACCGAGGGCGCCTATGTCGGAATCGGCGGCCAGTTCAAGCGCGGGACGGCGGACGAGATCGCGATCCAGGAGGATGTCAACACCCGCAAGGGTGTCGAGCGCATCATTCATTACGCGTTCGCGCTGGCACAGCAGCGCCGCGCGGCCGGCCATCGAGGCCGCCTGACGATGGTCGACAAGAGCAACGCCCTCTATCACGCGCACGACCTCTGGCAGCGCGTCTTTGCCCTGGAGAGGAAGCGCGCACCCGAGATCGCGGCGGAGCACCTGTTCGTCGACGCGGCCGCGATGCAGCTCGTGAAGGATCCGAGTCGCTTTGACGTGATCGTCACGTCCAATATGTTCGGCGACATCCTCAGCGACCTGGCCTCAGAGCTGGTGGGCGGTCTCGGCCAGGCGCCCTCGGCGAACATCAATCCGGACAACCGGCGTGGGCTCTTCGAACCGGTGCATGGCTCGGCACCCAAGCATGCCGGCAAAGGCATCGCCAATCCGGTCGGGGCCATCCTTGCCGGGGCGATGATGCTGCGACACCTGGGCGATGAGGCCGGGGCGCTAACGATCGAAAGTGCCGTGATGGCGGCGGCGGCTGACCGGCGGACTACCAAGGACCTGGGCGGCGCGCTGAGCACCACGGAGGCGGCTGACGCCGTGCTCGAGCGACTTGAGAGAATTAGCTCATCGCGCACCTCCTGAACACGATCCAGCCGGCACGTCGTAAGCCGGGCGCGGCCTCGCCCGCCAGGGCGGCAACCCCGGTGGGCTCGTCGCCGGTTGGCGACCACCTGGTTCGAGGCCGGGCGCTCATCTTTTGGGATCCGAAGATTCCGGGGAAGAAGCTCGACGCCATCGACACGGACCAGATCACGCCCGCGGATGACTGCGTCTCGGAGAGCCTCGATCGGCTCGACGAGCGCTGGAAGGTGGGGACCTTCCGCTATCTGATGCCCGACTTTCGGCAGCGCGTGCATCGCGGCGAGACATTCGTCATCGCCGGCGAGCGCTTCGGCATCGGATCGTCGCGCGAGATGAGTCCAGCCGGCCTCAAGGCCATCGCCGAGGAGGCGGGACTCGAGATCGTGATCGTTTGCGGCGACGGCGTGGGCGACATCTTCCGCCGCAACGCGCTCAACCTCGGCCTTCACGTCGTCCAGAGTCGGGCCGCATCAGAGGATGCCCAGGAAGGCGACGTCCTGACTTTCGATTCCAAGACCCGCCGGCTGACGAACGAGACGCGCGGCAAGAGCTACGAGCCGGTGCCGCTGACGCCAATCGAGGAGAATATTCGCCGCTCCGGCGGCATCATCGCCGTGGGCCGACGCGAATTCGCGGAGTCTCTCGAACGCGTGCCGCGCGTGGAGTGGCCGGATCGTCAGACGGCGCGCACGTTGTCAAGCACGGAGCAGATCGTCTGGGCGCATCGTGTCGACAAAGACGCCGAGGTGCGCCCGGGTGGCACGCTGCGCGTCTGGTGCGACCTGCTGCCGGCCTCAGACGGCACGGCGCCGTTTTCGATCCATACGTTCAACCAGATCACCGGTGGCGATACCATCTTTCCCCGACAAGCCGCGATCGCGAACGATCATTTCGTGTTCTCGGGCCGGAATGCCGATGACAAGCAGACGGGCATCGGGCGCGATTTCGCGAAGCTGCACGGGATCGATAAGCCGTACTACGCCACGCCTGGCGATGGGATCTTTCACTTTTATTTCCCCGAGCAGGGGCTGGTCGTCCCTGGGTCGTTCATTCCCGGGGCCGATTCGCACAGTCGCGCCTACGGGGCGTATGGCGCCGTCGGTACCGGTGTGGGCAGCACGCAGCTCGGCTTCGGCTGGTCGACGGGCTATATCTACTTCACGCCGGCCAAGCGGCGGCGGGTCGTCTTTAGCGGAAGGCTGCGGCCCTGGGTGAGCGGCAAGGACGTCGTGCTGGCGCTGCTGCGCCGATGGGGGAAAGCCCAGGCACAAGGCATGAGCGTCGAGTTCGTCGACGGCGAGCGCCAGCTGCCGATCCCGTATCGCAACACCATCGCGAACATGATGGCCGAGGCCGA
>DATNNA010000207.1:0-5057 GCA_035602075.1 Binatus sp. (SeqCode)
TGACCTGATCACCGGCGGGGTCGCGAGTGGCCTGGTCTATGACATGCAGACGGCGACGAAGGCCGGTCGCGAATCGACCGGTCACGGCCTGCCGGCGCCCAACACCGAGGGCCCGTTTGCGGTCAATCTCTTCATGAAGCCAGGAACGGCGGCGAAGGCGGACCTCGCCAGCGACATCAAGCGGGGCATCTGGGTGACGCGCTTCTGGTACGTCCGCGTCGTCCACCCGAAGTTATCGATCATCACCGGCATGACCAGGGAAGGCACGTTCCTGATCGAGAACGGGAAGATCACCCGGCCCGTCAAGGACCTGCGGTTTACGCAGAGCATCCTCGAGGCCCTTAAGGGAACGCTGGCGCTGACCGGATCGACGAAGTTGCAAGTCAGCGAGTACCTGGGCGCGTCGCGAGTGCCGGCCGTACGGCTGAAGGCGTTCGACTTCACCAGTTGAGCGACATCCCGGTTGTCGGACTGCCGACCCTGGCGATTCCGCCGGGGCCGAAGCCGCCTCGCTTCGGGATCAACCAGAGTTACGTGCGCGCCCTTGTTGCAGCCGGCTGCGCGCCGGTGCTGATTCCGCTCCTCGACGACGACGAGCGGCTGCACGCGATCTACGAGCGCCTCGACGGGATCGTCTTTCCCGGTGGCGCCGACGTCGCGCCAGGTGAATACGGCGAAGAGCCGATCGACGACCTGAACGTCGTCGAAGCGCCCCGTGACCGGACGGAACTAATGCTGGCTCGCTGGGCGGTTGCCGATGACCTGCCGGTACTCGGCATCTGTCGCGGCCAGCAGGTCCTGAATGTGGCGTTAGGCGGCAGCCTCTGGCAGGATCTCCGGCACCAGGGCGCAACGCCGGTCGAGCATTCCGATGCCGACGGCCGTGCGCGCACCGCGCTGATGCACCGCGTCCGCCTCGATCCGGCTTCTCGGCTCGCGCAGCTGATCGATGAGACGGACATCGCGGTCAACAGCCTGCATCACCAGGCCGTCAAGACAATCGCGCCACTGCTGCGCGTGACGGGAAAATCCGAGGACGGCGTCATCGAAGCCATTGAATCGCCAGAGCGAAGCTTTTTGATTGCCGTCCAATGGCATCCCGAGGAGATCGATGATCTTCCCTGGGTGCGTCGTCTGTTCGAGGGTTTCGCTAAAGCCGCCAGCACCCGGGGTTAGTTCAGCCGGGTCACTCGCGACGGGTAAGGCGACTCATTGGGATCGTCCCGGGCGGTGTGGCAAGCCATTCGTTCTTCACGCGTGCGAGAGACCAGCCTCCTTCGTGAACCAGCCGGTGATGCGGTCGGCAGAGCATTGCGAGGTTGCTGAGCGATGTCTCGCCGCCTTTCGTCCACCAGACGAGGTGATGTCCATCGCACCAGGACAGTGGCCTCCCGCAGCCAGGCCAGACACAACGGCGGTCGCGTGCCTCGAGCGCACGACGCGTCGAAGCAGGCAGTGTGCGGCTGGCGTGGTTGAGCTCGTGATCGAGCTCGGTCCGTCCGGTCATCCGAACGAGCGCCGAGTCGCAGGCGTAGCGTTGCACGGTTTCGGCTGGCACCGTTCCACCGCCCTCCAGCTCGCCGGCCGGAGCGCCCTTGGTCCCCGCCAGGGTGTCGAGGCTGGCACGGATGATCAGCTGCGGGCGTGGGCCGGTGCCCTCGCGCTTGCCCCGGGATCCCTGACGGCAGAGTTCCACCAGCGCGTCAACGCTGCGCTGACCGTAGGTGCGCGCGTCGTCTTTGACGGGGTTCATGAAGGCTTGCAGCGCGCTGCGCAGCGTCGCGCCGCCCTCGACATCGAGCACGCCGTCGAGCCGGACCAGGCCATCGACGGGCTCGGAGATGTGAAAGTAGCGGCGTTGGTAGGCGTGGTTCGCCTCGGCCAGCGCGCCGGCGGCGTCCACCCGGTGCTCGAAGTTCTTCGCGACGGTGGTGAACTGACCCGGATCCATGGTCTGGGCGGCGTGCAGCAGGTTCGCCTCTTCTTTGCGCACGGCCGCAGCCCCCACGTGCTCGGCAGTGCGGGCCAGAACGGCAACGTGCTGGTAGCCGACGTCGCCACGCGCGAGCGCTTCCTCAGTCTTGGGCAGCTTGTCGAGCTGGCGGGCGACCTCCACCCGTTCGGCAGCCGCGCCGCCCGAGAGCTTGCACCGCCATTTGAGCCAGGCGGTTACGCTCAATGCGCCCTCGGCCGCGTATTCACCGGATTTGTCGAACCGCCGCACGCCGGTTGCGAATGCCGCCTCCAACGGGTCGATTCCGGCCTCGCGAATCACGATCAGCAAGGCGCCGAGCTCGGGCCCGTCCGCCTCCAGCGCGGAGGCCATGACCTCTTTGACGGCGGCCCGCAGGTGCCGTTCGGCGGCAATTGCACGGCCGCTCATCAGCTCGATCACGTTCCCTGATGCGGCCATGCTTTCGATGATGGACTTCGGCTTTGACAGGTGTCTGTCAATAACGCAAAGATGTGCGCACTTCGCGATCAGTCAAAGACGCAGTTCTGACCTCGACAGACAGCTGTCAAAAATGGCTGCTACCGTCGCCCCATGGCGGCCTGTCCGGATTGTCAGCGAGAGATGCTCCTGGCGCCCAGCTGCGTTCCGACCCTTGCCGTCGTGGTCGGGGACAGGACGTTTGACCGCGTTCGGCATCCCGCCACCGCAACCGACCGCTGCGGGAGCTGCATGGTCATGCCAGGTGGCGTTCACCATTTCGGCTACATGGAACCATGCCCAAGTTGTGGGGGCCAGCTCATCGGCGCGACACGGTCGGCGATCTCAGCGACCTTTGAGACGAGTTAATCAGGACTGGTTCGCCGCGTCTTTTAACCAGGGGAGCGCAACCGAAAGCGGCGCGACGAGGAGCAGGAACTGCTCCGAGGCCAGGCGGCGTCGCGCGGCGATGGCGGTCGCGGCGTCGCCGGCGGCCCACCATGTAGGGCTTTGTGGATCGGCTGCGCGCTCGGCGGCACTGCCGAAGATCTCTCGGTAGGAATCGGCGCCCAGCGCCGCCTCGGCATCGCGGCGGGCCGCTTCGATGCTGGCCTTCGAGGTCAGCCAGGCCTGTTGCTGACGCTTGGCGATGAGAGCTCTCGCCGGATCGCTGAGCCCGAGCAGTCCCTGGTAGAACCGATCTACCAGGGATCCGCTCGCCGCCGAATCGCCTTCCTTGACAAAGGCCCGGCTCATCAGAGCGCCGTTAGGCGGCCTGGGTGAGCGGCTTGCTCTTCGGTTCGAGGGCCCAGTCGAGCACCTCTCGCACGTCCTTGGCCAGGTGGATCGTCATCGCGTCGCGCACGCTCTGGGGCAGGTCGTCGAGATCCGCCTCGTTGCGATACGGCAGGATGACCTGGGTCACTCCGGCCCGATGCGCCGCCAGCAATTTCTGCTTGACACCGCCGATCGGCAGCACCTTGCCCTGCAGCGTGACTTCGCCGGTCATGGCCACCGTGCTCTTAACCGGCCGCCCGCTGAAGAGGCTCACCAGCGCCGTCACCATCGTGACACCCGCCGACGGTCCGTCTTTGGGAATCGCGCCCGCCGGCACGTGGACGTGGATTGCCTTCTCTTCGAACCCGGGCGTAATGCCCAGATCCGTGACGTGTGACCGGACATACGACAGACCGATCTGCGCGGACTCCTTCATGACGTCGCCCAGCTGGCCGGTCAGGGTCAGGCCCTTCTGTCCGTCCATGGCTGCGGCCTCGACGAACAGGACCTCCCCACCGATTCCAGTCACGGCCAGGCCGGTCGCCACGCCGGGAACGGATGTCCGCTCGGCCACTTCCTCGTGGAACCTGGCGCGACCAAGATAGGTCTTGACGTCCGCGCCACCGACGTGCACCGCTCCGGTTACCTTGCCGGCCTCGATCTGGGTTGCGAGCTTACGCAGCAACCGACCGAGCTCGCGCTCGAGGTTGCGCACACCGGCTTCGCGAGTGTGGTCCGCGATGATCCGGCGCAGGGCCTCATCATCGATGGTCACCTCGTCAGCACCCAGACCATTGCGGTCGAGCTGCCGCTTCAGCAGGTGATCGCGCGCGATGGCGAGCTTCTCTTCCTCGGTGTAGCCGTCCAGCCGGATGATCTCCATCCGGTCGAGCAGCGGCCCGGGGATCGTGTCCGCCACGTTCGCCGTCGGGATGAACAGAACTTCCGAAAGGTCGAGGTCGACCTCGAGGTAGTGGTCGCGGAACGAGTGGTTCTGCGCCGGGTCGAGGACCTCCAATAGCGCCGATGACGGATCACCGCGATAGTCGCTGCCGACCTTGTCGATCTCGTCGAGCATGATCACCGGATTGCGGGTACCCGCCTCCTTGAGGGCGCGGGCGATCCGGCCCGGCAGGGCACCGACATAGGTCCGCCGATGACCACGGATTTCCGCCTCGTCGTGAATGCCGCCAAGAGAAATTCTCGTGAACTTGCGACCCAACGCCCGGGCGACGGACTCACCCAGTGACGTCTTGCCGACGCCTGGGGGTCCGACCAAGGTGATGATGGCGCCGGAGCCACGCCCGCCAATCACCTGCAGGCCGCGCGCATCGCGCCGCTTGCGGACGGCGAGGAATTCGATGATACGGTCCTTGACGTCCTCGAGCCCGGTGTGATCCTGGTCGAGGACGCGGCGCGCTTCGACCACGTCGAACTGGTCGACGGTCCGCTTGTCCCAGGGCATGTCGAGCATCCAGTCGAGGTAGTTGCGAATCCAACCGGCCTCGGGGTTTTGCTCACTGGTGCGCTCCAGGCGCCCGAGCTCACGTTCCACTTCCTTGCGGACGGCTTCGGGCATGCCAGCGTCCTCGATCTTCTTCCGGTACTCGGCGGCGACGTCCCCATCGGTGTCACCGAGCTCCTTGCGGATCGCATCCATTTGCTGGCGCAGCAGGAACTCCCGCTGGCGCTTGTCCATGCCTTCCTGCACGTCGTTGCGGATCTTGTCCTTGAGGGAGGCCTCGGCCAGGATCTCCCGCGTCCACACGATCAGCTTCTGCAAGCGGACCTCGACGTCGAGCGTCTCCAGGATCTCGACCTTGCGCTCGAGCGACAGGTCCGGGGAATA
>DATNNA010000208.1:0-8783 GCA_035602075.1 Binatus sp. (SeqCode)
GGCGGAAGGCGATGCCGTGTGGCTGCATCACCAGGTGAATTCCGATTCCGGTGAAGGCGGCGAGCAGGGTGACCTCGCCACCGATGAGCGCGAGCTTCCACGATGGGCGCATGGGGGACTCCTCGAGCGGATGGGCAGCCGGCAACGCTTGCCATCCTTACACAGATCTGTGTATTTGTCAAGACGAAGAATCAGCGCGTCCGGCGAATATCCTCGAGGGCTTCGTGAAGCCCTCCAAATCGAAACTGGTAGCCGTAGCCCCGTGCCTTTGCCGGCTCGGCACGGCGGCCATGCAAGAGGAGTTGCGCCTCTTTACCGAGGACGAGCTTGAGCACAAAGGCCGGCACCGGGATCAGCGCCGGACGACGGAGCACGCGACCGATTTCCTTCGCGACCTCCCCCTCGCGCCGGATATCGGGCGCCACCGCGTTCACCGCCCCACTCACCCGCGGATCCTCCAGGGCGAGCCGGTAGAGCCCAACGATGTCGTCGATGTGAATCCAGGTAAACCACTGGCGACCGTTCCCCAACGGGCCGCCAACGAACAATCGAAATGGCAGGGTCAGGAGTCGAAAAGCGAACGCCTCGCGGCCGAAGACCATGGCGGTGCGGATTCGGACGACCCGGACTCCAAGCGGTTCAGCTTTTTGCGCCGCGGTTTCCCATTGCTGGCTGAGGCGGGCGAGGAACGAATCGCCGGCCTGGCTCTCCTCGGTGATCACCTCGTCGCCGCGGTCCCCGTAGTAGTCGATGCCCGACGCACTGACGAGCACCGGCGGCCGTTGGGCGGCCGTCTGCTCGAGCGCCTGCACCAGGGCAGTGGTCGCGGATAGCCGGCTGGAAAGGAGCTCAGCCATGCGCCGCCGCGTCCACGGCCAGCTGCCAATGCTGGCGCCCGCGAGGTTGACAACAGCCTGCGCTCCCGACAGTTCCTTGACCCAATCGCCGTTCGCGCTGCGCGCGTCCCATGTCACGTAGCGAACGCCCCGCGCCGTATTCATCGGTTCAGGACGCCGGCTGAGGACGACAACGTCATGGCCGTCGGTCACCAGGCTCGCCACAAGGTGGCTGCCGATAAAGCCCGATCCACCGCTGATCAGGACTTTCATCCTCTTACTATGCTCGCCCAGCGGTGTCAGCGCGGGGATCGGGCCACGGCCTGATCAGCGAGCCGTCAGGGGTTGAAGCTACGCGTGCGCCGCTCGGTGCGAGCCTGCTGCAAGCTTTCCTCGGCCAGGGTCAGCAGCGAAACGCGATCGAGCTGGCCGCGCTCGCTGGCGGCCACGCCGGTATCGATGACGAGGCGGACGATGTCACCATTGGGGCTGGCCGCATAAGGGTGTTCTTCCAGGATGGCGCGGAGACGGTCGGCCTGCCGCACCGCGATTGCCCGATCGGCCTCAGGGACGACCAGGCAGAACCGTCCGTCTCTGATGCGGGCGAGGGTGTTGACTCTCCGCGTCTTCGAGCGGATCACCGCCACGAATTCACGCAAGATTCTGCTGAGCCCGCTCTCACCGTATTTACCGCGCAGGACTTCGAAGGCCTCGATCTCGAACAGGACGACAGCAAGATCATGGTTGTGGCGCGAGGCGCGGCTGATCTCTTTGTCGAGGAGCTCCTCCAGGAAGGGCTGGCTGTAGGCTCCCGACTGCGGGTCGAGCAGCGCGAGCTTCTCGGCCTGCATCAGTTTGCGGCCCATCATCAGGGCATAAAGACCCTCGGCGACGAAGCTCTCCAGCGCGGCCAGCGGCTCCTCCAGGTCTTCGCGCGGACGGTCGAAGCCGACCACAATGGCGCCGAAAGTCCCCTTACCCTTCTGGTCGGTGATCGGCACGCCGACGATGCTCCCCTCCTTGACGACGTCGTCCGTCAGATACCGCGACCACGCGCTCTTCGAAATGTCGGGGACGCTCACGCTCCGGTCGGCATGCCTGACCCACTCGGCGATCCCCTCGACTAACCGTCGCTTCGACTCGACCAGGTGGTCAGGGGCCGGCTGGTCGTAGCCCGAGGCCAGGTCCGCCCCGTTGTCGTCCAGCATCAGCACCAGGCCGTAGTCGGCGCGGGTCAGATAGAGGATGGCATCGACGACATGCTGCGACAGCATCTGGGAGTTCGATTCGGCGATCTGCGCTTCCAGCCGGCGCAGGGTGTGACCGACCCGCTCCTCGGCCTGCATCTCGGCGAGCAGGTTGAGGCCAACGGAGACCAGCTCCCCGGCCCCTAACAGTTTCTCCGGATCCTGCTCCTGGATGGCATCGGCAGCCTGAATCAGGTCGTCGGGGAAAACCCGGAGCTGGAACGCCAGCTCGGCCAACGCCTCAACCGCGTTCGGGGCAAATTTCACGGCGGGGCCCACGACGGCACCGATTTGCACCTCTTTTTCACTGCGGACCGGGGCGATGAAATGCCCGACGCCCGACTTGCAGACCCCCATCGTTTCCTCGTTGCGCTTGAGGAACTCGGGGTTGTTGTAGAGGGGGCAGACCTTCCGCTCCTGGAGCAACCGGCAATACCGGGGGTAGTCTTCGACCGGCGTCAGCGGGTGCGCGTCAAGGTCGAAGACCTGGAGCTTGAGCCCGGTGGAGGCCTGGAACCGGTCCACCATCCGCGCGAACTCCGGGCTGCTGACGAGGACGCCGAGCTCGCCCTCCTGCGGTTCTGCCTCCATCATGCTGACCGGCCTTTTCGGTATGGGTCAAAGCAACAACGCTGTAACAGCGCAAAACCTGTTACGGGGAGGCCGCCACCGGCCCAATTCGGGCTGAATTCAGGTTAGCCCACCCCTCGAGCGTCATTTTAGGCGGGTTTTTCGGGCGCCCCCGCTAGACTGGGCAACGGTGCTCTCCACCCGGCTCCTGACCAAGCGCTACGGCAGTCTGACCGCCGTGGAGGACCTGGACCTGGAGGTGGGACCAGGGGAGCTCTTCGGCTTCCTGGGGCCCAACGGCGCCGGCAAGACGACCACCATCAAGATGCTGGTGGGCTTGCTCCGGCCGACGAGCGGCACGGCCAGGGTAGCGGGCATCGACATCATGGCGGAGCCGGAGCGGGCGAAGGCCCGCATTGGGTACGTGCCGGATGCCGCGACCCTCTATGACAAGCTCAGTGCCCGAGAGTTCCTGGAGTTTTCCGGCGACCTCTATCACGTCGAGCGACGCCTTCGCGATCGCCGGATCGAGGCGTTGTTGAAACTCTTCGATCTGCACGAGCGCGGCAACGACTTCCTCTCCGGCTACTCCCGCGGCATGCGGCAGAAGGTGTCACTGGCCGCTGCCCTGCTCCATGACCCGCAGGTGCTCTTCCTCGATGAGCCCACCGTGGGGCTCGATCCACAGAGTGCCCGCCAGATGAAAGACATCCTCCAGGACTTCTGCAAGGAGGGCAAGACCGTCTTCTTCTCCACCCACATTCTGGAGATCGCGGAGCGGATGTGCACGCGGCTCGCCATCATCAACCGCGGCCGGCTGGTCGCCATGGGCAGCCTACAGGAGCTGCGACATATGGTCGGACAGGACGGACAATCGCTGGAGCAGATCTTCCTCGAGCTCACCGGGAGCCGGGAAGAAGATGTCAGCGCCGTCTTGCGTGGCCTCGAGGAATAATCCCATCGACCGGGTCATCGCTGGGCTCGAAGTCGGACTGTTGCTCTGGCGCGCCCAGCTGCAGATGTTCCTCAACCAGACCCTCCGCAGCCGTAAGGCCGGGCGAATCGTGGGCACCATCGTTAGCGCCGCGATCATCGTGGTCGCCTGGTCATGGGAGGCGATCATCACCTGGATCGGGGTGCAGGCGTCACAGCGGGCACCGGTCCAGATCGATACCGTTCATCTGCTGAGCCTCGCGTTTCTCGCATGGACCGGCGTCCTGGTGTTCAGCAGCCTGGTGTTCAGCCTGAATGCCTTGCTCCTCAATCCGGACCTGGACCTGCTGCTCGCCGCGCCGCTGCCGGTCGAGAGCGTCGTCGCTGGGCGGATGGTGGTCCAGGTCCTGCGACTGATGCTGCTGGGCCTGGTGTTCACACTGCCGGCACTGCTCGTCCTCGCGATCGCCAATCACAATCCCTTGATCCCCATCGTCTTCGCGGCCCTCTACCTGCTCTATCCCATCCCCGTGGTCGTCATCGTTTCATTACTGACCCTGCTCCTCGTCCGCTTCATTCCAGTGGGACGAGGCCGCGAGGTCGTGACGGTGTTCGGCGTCATCCTGGCGCTCGCTATCAACTTGCTCAACTTCCTGTTCAACCCGGCCTTCCGCGATTCCGGCTTCGCCCGCCGGCCGCGAGTCCCACCGACGTTGCCCGATGTTCCAGCCGCCAGCGCGAGCTGGCTGCCCTCCGGATGGGCGGGACGAAGCGCGTCGGCGGTTCTGCGCGGCGACTGGTTGGCCATGGCGGAGTGGACGCTCGTGCTCCTCGCCGTCTCGACCGCGGTCTTCGTCGCCGGGACGATCCTCAGCGGCCGGCTCTACTTTGCCGGATGGATCCAGGCGGTCCTCCCGCGACGGCGGCAACCGAGCGCCGTGAGGACCCGCCGGCTGAGCGGTGCGCTCCCACTGCTGAGCCCGGTGCTGGCATCGATCGTGGTCAAGGACTGGCGCATGCGAACCCGCGACCTCGCCCAACTCGTCCGCTTTGTGATGCCGGTCGTCTTTATCTTCGTCATCTTCGGGCTGCGCTTTGGCGGCTTGCGCAGCGCGGTCCAGAGCCTCGGCGAAGGCCCAGCGGCCGCGATGGTCGGCCTTGTCCCGGCCTGGATCCTGCTCTTCTCCCTGAGCATCTCGCTGGGGCTCACCGCTGTCAGTTTGGAGGGTAAGAGCATCTGGGTCTATGCGGTGTCGCCGAACACGACACTGCGATTTTTGCAGGGCAAGTGCTGGTCCGCCGCTCTGCCCGCTGCATTCCTGGTCGCGCTGGTCGCCCTCGCCGCCGAGATCCTGATCCGGCCCGGTTGGCTGTGGGCGGCGACGGCGATTCTGCTCGCGGTCGCCCAGGCGGTGACGGTGACCACCCTGATGGTGGGTATCGGTGCGGTTTTCGCCCGCTTCGATTGGACCGACGCTCGGCGGATGTTGAACCCGGTCGGCGCCTTCATCGGTATGGGATTTTTTGCCCTGATCACCGGCGGGAGCGCCCTCCTGCTGGCAATTTCGCTCGCGCTCGCAGGAGCGACCGGCTACCCGGTGTTGGGCACCTGGCTGGCGGCGATGACGGTGTCGATCGGCGGCGCCGTCGCCGTGGCGGTCCTCGGCGTGCTGATCGGCAACGAGCGCCTGCGCGGCCTAGAGCTCGGCTGACTCCTCGACGATCGATACCGGTTCCGGCCTCGCCGCGACGCCGATGCGGTGATGATGGCGGCAGCGCGCTTCGTAGGTCGCCGAGCCGCCAATCACAACGAGCGGCGAATCCGCCGGCGCAGGCTCGCCGTCGACGAGGCGCTGCGTACGGCTCGCCTGTCGCGAGCCGCACCCGGGGTACTGGCACGATGCCTGCAGCTTCGTGAGCCGGTCGGCATAGGCCGCCAGGAGCGGCATCGGTCCGAACGGACGGCCGAGGAAGTCCAGGTCGAGGCCGGCCACGATCACGTGGCAGCCGCGATCGGCCAGCTCCTCAGCGAGGTTCACGATTTCCGGACCGAGGAACTGCGCCTCGTCGATGCCGACCACGCGAGTCTCCTCCCGCAGCTGGTCGCGGAGTGCCGCCACGTCCGGAACGGCGATCGCCGGGAAGCGGACCTCGCGATGCGAGGCGACTGCCTCGATGGCGTAGCGGTCATCGAGTGCCGGCTTGAACGCCTGGATCGTGGATCCGGCATAGCGCGCCTGGTCGAGCCTCCGGATCAATTCCTGCGTCTTGCCGCTGAACATGCAACCACTGATCAGGTCGAGACTGCCGGAGGGTTCGTCGAACCACACCTCCTGAAAACTGACCGCGCGTGCTTCCGGGCTGTGATGTCGGCGACACACCGGCAGGTAGCGCTCGGGTGTGCCATTCACGGCATGGAATCGCTGCGTGCGACTGGCCAAGTTTCGGCAGCCGGGCTGGGCGCAGACGCCGTCGTCGAGCTTGAGGGCGAAATCGGCGGCGCACATCAACTCTGGCAGCGGGCCGGCGGGTTGACCGGTGTAGTCGAGCTCCCAGCCGGCGACCACGACATCGACCCGATGGATGGTGGCCAGGTCGTTGAGCACCTCCACCAGCCGGTCGTCATATTGCTGCGCCCCATCGACGGTGACGAGCTCGGCGGCGGGGTCGAGCTGGTCCAGCAGCTGGTTGGCGTCCGCCGGACCGGCGAGCCGCTGACTCCGGCGGCCCTGCCGCTGGGCCCGTTCGGCTTCGGCTTCGAGCTTCTTGGTCTTACCGGAATGGGTCGGGCCGGAGAACACCGTGAGGCTGCCGAGGCGGCGGCGCTCGCGATCCTCGCGATAGCGCTCGTTGATCATGGGCTTAGTTTCGCCGAACCGGGCTCAGGTCCGGCGGAACTCCACTTTCGCCTGCTCGGCGAGACTGGGATCTGCGAGCAAATCCGCGCCGGTCATCGCCAGCGCTTTGGCCGCGTCGATCATGGCCTGGTAGCCGCGCAGCGAGCCGGAGGCTTCCAAAAAGGCCTGCGAATGGCCCGGAACCTCGGCCGACGCGATCGCCACCGTGGGATGAAGCGCGGGAACCACGTGGCTGACATTACCCATGTCGGTCGAGCCGGCGTTTTCCCACGGCACGCCCTCCACCGGGTCGAGCCCGACCCGGCGCAGGTTTTCGTCGAACAGCCGGGCTAACACGCTGTTGTTACGAAGGTCGGAGTAGGGCTCCTCATCGAAAGTGAGGTTCAAGCTGCATCCGGTGGCGAGGGCCGCCGCCTGAAAGATGTTCTTCACCTTCTGGACCAGTTCCTCTTTGTACGCCTCATCGCGGGCCCGCACCAGGAATTCGCCGCTGGTCCGCTCCGGAATGATGTTCGGCGCCGTCCCCCCTTCCTTGAGGAAGCCATGAAGCCGGGCACCGTCCTTCGTCTGCTGGCGGAGCAAGCTGATCCCGTTATAGGCGAGGACGAAGGCATCGAGCGCGTTGATGCCTTTTTCCGGGTCCCCCGACGCGTGCGCCGCCCGACCGATGAACTCGAAGTGCATGTGAGTGATCGCCAGCGCCCAGTGCAGCACCTGCGTCCGCGTGTCGGGATGGAACATCATCGCCGCATCGACTTCCTGGAAGATGCCGGCGCGGATCAGCCGGATCTTCCCGCCGCCACCTTCCTCGGCGGGAGTGCCGATGACGAGCACCCGTCCGCGCAAGCGGTCGAGCGCATCGGCCAGCGCGATCCCGGCCCCAGCGGAGGCGGTAGCGATCAGGTTATGGCCGCAGCCGTGGCCGAGACCGCGTAGCGCGTCGTACTCAGAGAGGAACGCCACCGTCGGCCCGGTCCCGTTCCGGCGCGTTGCGACGAACGCGGTCGGAGTGTCGGCGACGCCGACCTCGACGCTGAAACCGTGTTTCTTGAGGAGCTCTGCCAACCAGGCGACCGCCTGGCGCTCCTCGTAGGCAATCTCAGGATTCGCGTAAATGTCTCGACTGACTCGTTCGAGCTCGGGCCGCAGGGCGTCGATCCGGGTGCCTATGGCATCCTTCACCTGGCCGGTCGACGCTTGGGCGACTGACACGCTGGCCAATAATTGTATGTCGATGGCAGAGCATGCGAGCCTTGACCAGGCTTCCGACGAAGACCTGGCCCGGCGAGTTCGGGAAATCATGGCGGAGATGGCGCCCCTGGAGGAGGCGTTGGGTCGGCTGCGGGTGCAGATCCAACAGGTGGCCAGCGAGCAAAAGAAACGGGAGCGCTCGCAACACCTCAAGGCGAGGATGCAGGTCCGGACCAACGTCGCCCAGGGCCAGATGCCGACGTTGCAACAGGTCGCGGAGAGCTCCAACGACCTGGTCCCACCCGTTACGGCACTCACCGGGCTGCGTTTCTTTCGCGACAGCGGAACCGAAGTCGGGCTCGGTTACGCGACGGCGCGCGAGCCCACGGTCTGGATGACGAACGGCAGCAATACGGCCGGCGTCAAGACCGTTGCCGAGATTCGTTCGCGCTATCTCGAGGGCTGGGACTTCGGGACAGCGGCACATCCTGGGGTGCGGATCCACATCCCGAACAGTCGCACTGAGAAGATCCTCCAGGCCTCCGAGGTTTTCGTTCGGTTGAGCGAAGCGGTCTCAGGCAAAACTACGATGGATTAGGGGAGCCGATGGCTTTCTTCCTTCAAGGATTGTGGTTAGCGTTCATTGTTGGCGTCGTCACGCTCTTCATTGTCTGGCTCGTTTCAGAGCGGAAACGCCATTGACCCACGGGGAAGAGCTATGACTGGCTCAGTTGGATGCGCTCGCCGAGGCGGGTTTCGATCGGTACCCCGTCTGGGCGGTGAATCCGAACGACGGGAGCGTAGTCGAGTGGTCCGCCTTCGAGGAGGACGGTCTGGCCGCTGACGGTAAGCGTGAAGCGCAGCCGACGCCGGTCGTCAGTGACATCTAGCTCGGTCCGGCCCAGGTCGCCCGGGTAAATCTCAAAGGTCAACGGGTCCCAGGCCCGCTCGTTCGCGGACTGGAGCTCTGGACCCATTGGGAGGACCGCGCCGGCGCGAACGAACAACGGAAGCGTCTCCAGCTCTGCGTCGTACGTGATCCAGCGCGCGCCGTCGAATCGCCGATCGCTCCAGAAGTCGTACCATCCGCCAGCCGGGAGGTAGATATCGCGCCGACCGCGTGGCATGAACATCGGGGCAACTAAGAG